>SVKY01000037.1 GCA_015068235.1 Oscillospiraceae bacterium | reverse complement strand
GTTGGCTGCGTTTTGACACCGTAGGGGCGCACGACTCTGTGCGCCCGTGCAGGCACTTCGTGTGGGCGGACAGAGTCGTCCGCCCCTACAATTTGAAAAACAAAACTCACCGATAAATCGGAATTTGACGAACATAATGAATGGTTTTGCAGATTGCTCTAAAAATGGCGGAAATCCCTGTAATTACAAGCTTTTCAACCTATGGTTGAGTTATTTTTCGGCAAAAATAAACCTTGTTTTTTCAATATTAACTAACAGATGATAGCAAAAATGAGTTTTCTATGCTATAATTGCCTCATCAAAAGGAGGGATACCATGAACAATCACACCTTGGGTGAACGAATCAAATGCCATCGCAAACGTTTGAACATGACGCAGGAACAGCTCGCCGAACGCATTGGTGTCAGTGCGCAGGCGGTCAGCAAATGGGAGCATAATCAATCGTGCCCCGACATTACCGTTTTGCCGGAGCTGGCAGATCTGTTTGGCATCAGCATTGACGAGCTGTTGGGCAAAAACACAACACAGAAGCAAGTACATCAAGCGGAGCTTGTAAATGAGGAGAAAGAAGACAGCAACGGCTCATTCACCTGGAATTGGGAGCCGGGGAAAAAACACAGTATTCTATTTGCGGTCTATATTATCCTTGTTGGCGGTCTTCTGCTTCTGAATCACTTGCAGAGCTATGACATTTCTTGGTGGAGTGTTGTTTGGACAACATTTGTTGCATTTGTCGGCATCAGCGGTTTGAGCGGTGGATTTTCGGTTTTCAGCCTGACAATGACACTTGCAGGCGTGTATTTTCTGCTTTCCGAATACGATCTGTTTTCCTTCAAGCTAAGCTGGGGAATCGTGATCCCGGCAGTGCTGCTTTTGTGGGGAGTGAGTTTGCTGATCGATGTTTTTGCAGGAAAAAAGAAACATCGTTCAAAGATGGTGCACCACAAAACAAACGCAATGCGAGAATACAGCTGCACAGACGGCTATCTGCAATGCGAGTTGTCCTTCGGAGAATATCGGGTCAATGCGACAACGGAGCTGTTGAAGGGCGGCAATGTTGAGACAAGCTTTGGCAGTTTTGCGGTTGATCTTTCCGGATGCAAGGCGGTGACACCTGATTGCACACTTCATGTGGAGAACAGCCTCGGTTCGTTGACGCTTTTGATGCCGAAGCGATTTTTAGCGAAGATCGACAATGAGGACACGTTTACCGCAAGCGTAGATGTGGAAGGATCACCCGATGCGCAGGTCGATGGCAGCATCCGCATTTGCTTGGATAACAGTCTTGGCAGCTTCACGCTTCGCTACGTTGATACATAATTATGATGCAAGGGTTAAAAAGCCCTTGCATTTTAATATTTTTATTGCTTTTCTGCATGATTGCATATATAATATACTGGATTATGTATTTTGGAAAGTGATAAGATGCTGAAAGAGAACAAAATGGGCGTTATGCCGATCGGTAAACTGCTTTTTACTATGGCGCTTCCGCTTGCACTGTCGATGCTGGTGCAGGCGCTTTACAATATCATTGACAGCGTGTTTGTCTCACAGATCTCTGATACCAATAACGATGCTTTGACGGCGGTGGGGCTTGCGTTCCCTGTGCAGAATATTATGATCGGCATTGCCTCAGGCATTTCCGTCGGTGTCAATGCGCTGATGTCAAGGTCTTTGGGAGAAAAAGACCTCAAGCAGGTCAACACCGTTGCGATGAACGGCTTGTTTTTGACGATGCTCGGCATGATACTGACGGCGCTGTTCGGCATTTTCTGTGCGGAGTCTTTTATGCGCTCACAGTCGAGCAATGAAGCGGTCGTGGAATATGGCGTGACTTACATTCGCATTATCACCATCGCATCGTTTGGAATTTTCGGTGAGGTTTTGTTGGAACGTCTTTTGCAGGCAACGGGCAGAACGACCTACACGCTCTATACACAGGGCGTAGGTGCCGTTATCAATATTATTTTGGATCCGATCTTTATTTTTGGCTGGGGCCCAATCCCACGCATGGAGGTCGCGGGTGCTGCGGTTGCAACGGTGATCGGTCAGATCATTGCATTTTTGATGGCGATTTATTTCAATTTGCGCAGAAATAAAGAGGTTTCGTTTGTTTTTCGTGGGTTCCACCCGAGCGGAAAAGCTATCGGACGCATTTTGGGCATAGGCATTCCATCTGTGATCATGGTTGCCATCGGTTCGCTGATGTATTATTGCTTCAACCTTGTGCTTGGAGGGATGGGCACAGAGGGCGAAGTCGGTATGACCGTTTTCGGGGCGTATTATAAGCTGCAGAGCTTTATTTTCATGCCGATCTTCGGCATGAGCAACGCAGTTTTGGCAATTACAGCCTACAACTACGGCGCAAGAAAGCCCCAACGCATCATGAAAACCATCAAGCTTGGCGCAGTGACTGCAAGTGCGATCATGCTTGTGGGCGTTGTGTTGTTTGAGCTGTTCCCTGAGTTTTTGCTGGGCTTCTTCAATCCTGATGATGATATGTTGAGGGTTGGCGTTCCTGCGATGCGCATTTTGTGTCTGCCGTTCATCATGGCAGGTGCTTGCATCATTTTCGGCAATGTGTTCCAGGCTCTCGGCAAGAGTGTTTACAGCATGATCACCTCGATCGCACGTCAGCTGGTTGTGCTGATTCCTGCGGCATATTTGCTCTCCCTGAGCGGAAAGGTCGATTTGGTTTGGCTTTCTTACCCCATTGCTGAGGTGTTTTCGTTGGTGCTGTCGATTTGGATGATGATCTCGGTTTATCGAAAAAAAATCAAACCGTTGTATAATTCCTCTTGCAATTGAGAAAAAACTGTGCTATAATTTAGTACATCAAAGCATGAAAGGAGCGTCTATATGTTTTTTGCGTTTGCTTTTACCTATTACTATTACTTCGGTAATAGCGATTCGTGCTGCAAACGATAAAAATCAAGATGTTCTGTTATATGACATGATTTTTAGCTGCACGAAGAGTACTTTTCGTGCAGCAATTTTTTTTATAAAGGAGACGGTTTTTATGATCACCGTATTGAAAAAGGGAACCACACAGGCACAGATGGATCATCTGATCTCATGGCTGAGAGCGCAGAGTTTGGATGTGCACATTTCACAAGGTGAGGACTATACCGTTTTGGGCTTAATAGGTGATACGGGCAAGATCGATATGGAGCTTTTGAGCTCACTGGATATCGTCGAATCGGTCAAACGTGTGACAGATTCCTTCAAGCAGTGCAACCGTCAATTCCATCCTGAGGATACGGTCATATCGGTAGGAGATGCAAAGATTGGCGGCGGTCATTTTGCCATGATTGCAGGTCCTTGCTCGGTGGAAAACGAGGATCAAATCATCGAGGTTGCGCAGGCGGTCAAGGCGGCAGGAGCACAGTTTTTGCGTGGCGGTGCATTTAAGCCCCGTACCTCGCCGTATGATTTTCAGGGTCTTGGTGCCGAGGGCATCCGACTTTTGCTCGAAGCGAAAAAGGCAACGGGACTTCCCATCGTGACCGAAATCATGAATATCAATGCTTTGGACTTGTTTACGGAGATCGATGTGATCCAAGTCGGAGCGAGAAATATGCAGAATTTTGACCTCCTGAAGGAGTTGGGCAAGACGGACAAGCCCATTTTGCTCAAGCGTGGACTTGCCAACACGCTCAAGGAGTTTTTGATGTCGGCGGAGTATATCATGTCCGAGGGCAATCAGAATGTGATTTTGTGCGAGCGTGGCATCCGCACGTTCGATACCTATGCGAGAAATACGCTGGATTTAACAGCGGTGCCGATGCTGCATGAGCTGTCGCATTTGCCTGTCGTGGTCGATCCGAGCCATGCAACGGGCAAGATCAAGCTCATTCCGCCGATGGCAATGGCTGCGGTTGCCTGCGGTGCAGATGGTGTGATGGTCGAGGTGCATAACGACCCCATTCACGCTCTGTGTGACGGCGCACAATCGCTCAAGCCCGAACAGTTTGCGGACCTTGCCGAGAGAATGCGCATCATTCGGGAGGCGATCCGATGAATGTCGGCATTGTTGGCTTGGGCTTGATTGGAGGCTCCTTTGCCAAAGCCTACCATGAGGCAGGACATAGAGTTCTTGCCTATAACCGTACTGCCTCTGTCACGCAGTTTGCTCAAATGGCGAATGCCGTTGATGAAGAGCTGACGCAGGAGAATATTTCTCAATGCGATCTGATCCTTCTGACACTTTACCCCAAGGCATGTATCGAGTATTTGGAAAAAGTGGGCGCTTTTATTTCGAAAAGTGCTGTGGTTATCGATGCTTGCGGCACGAAACGAGATATCTGCGCGGCATGCTTTCCCATAGCGCAGAAGTATGGTTGGCTGTTTGTGGGCGGTCATCCGATGGCAGGCACGCATTTTTCGGGCTTCAAGTACAGCCGCGCGACGATGTTTAAGGGAGCACCGATGGTGTTGGTGCCGCCTCAGCGAGATGATATGCAGCTTATTGATCACGTTGTCAAGCTTCTTGCGCCGTGCGAATTTGGCAGATTCTCTGTCACGACCGCCGAGAAGCATGACGAGATGATCGCTTTTACCTCGCAGCTTGCGCATTTGGTGTCCAATGCTTATGTGAAAAGTCCGACGGCATCGGTGCATAAGGGTTTTTCAGCCGGAAGCTATAAGGATATGACGAGAGTGGCATGGCTCAATGCGCCGATGTGGACGGAGCTGTTTTTGGAGAATCGGGATTATTTGCTCTCCGAGCTCGATGCACTGACTGCTGCACTCAACGCTTATCGTCAGGCACTTGCCGATGGGGACAGAGAAAAGCTTTGCCAGCTTTTAGACGAGGGCAAAAAACGTAAGGAGGAAGTCGGATGAATACGGTCCATGTAACGGCGTCACGCTGCTACGATGTGAAGATCGGTCGAGGACTGCTCGATGCTTTGGGACAGGAGCTTGCGGCAATTGCAAAAGGTAAGGTACTGATCGTGACAGATGAAAATGTTGCGCCGCTGTATCTTGCAAGAGCCTATCAGAGCTTGACAAAGGCAGGCTTTTGTGTAGCTACGACCTGCGTTCCGGCAGGCGAGAACTCGAAGGATATAAAATATTATGTAAACCTATTAAATTTACTTGCCGATAAAAATTTCACCCGAAGCGATACGCTGGTTGCTTTGGGCGGCGGCGTGGTCGGTGATTTGACAGGATTCGTTGCGGCGACCTATTTGCGAGGTGTGCGCTTTGTGCAGGTGCCGACAACACTGCTTGCGATGGTCGATTCTTCGGTCGGCGGCAAGACGGCAGTCAATTTAAGCAGCGGAAAAAATCAGGTCGGCGCCTTTCATCAGCCATCATTGGTGCTGTGCGATCCCGAGCTTCTCGATACACTGCCTGAGGACGTATTCAAGGCAGGCTGCGCTGAGGTGATCAAGACGGCGATCTTGTTTGATTCGGTACTCTTTGACCACCTGTATGCAAATGGACTCGATTTTGACCGCGACCGAGTGATCACTCGCTGTGTTGAGTGCAAGCGTGATATTGTTTGCGCCGATGAGTTTGACAATGGGCAAAGGCAGCTTTTGAATTTAGGTCACACGATTGCGCACGGCATTGAAAAAATGACGGATTTTATCATTCCGCACGGTATGGCGGTAGCGATCGGTTGTGCGATTTTTGCACGAGCCTTTGCCGTTGACAGCGAAAAAATTGTAGAGGCTTTTGAAAAATTCGGGCTTCCAACTCGGACGGAATTTTCGGCGGAAGTCCTTGCAAATGCGGCACTTTCCGACAAAAAACGCCAAGGCGATACCATCACGTTGGTTGTTGTGAATATGGTCGGAAATTGCGAATTGCGAGCTGTGAAAATCAGCGATTTAACAAATATCATCAAGGCAGGACTTTGAGATGGACTTGACATTGTATCCTCGTAGGATCGGGGGAACGATTCGTGCAATTGCTTCAAAATCGCAGGCACATCGTCTGCTGATCTGTGCGGCATTTGCTGAAAAAGCGACAAAAATCATTTGCTCGGAAACCTCGCAGGATATCGAGGCGACTGCTCGCTGCATGAGCGCTTTGGGTGCACATATTGATTATTGCGGTGATACATTTACGGTCTATCCGTTGGATTTCCCAAAACCCGATGCGGTTTTGGATTGCGGCGAAAGCGGCTCAACGCTTCGTTTTCTGCTGCCCGTTGTGGCAGCTCTGGGGGTCAGTGCGGATTTTGTTATGCATGGCAGATTGCCGGAACGTCCTCTGAGCCCTTTGTGGGAGCTGCTTGAGGAAAACGGAATTATTTTTTCAAGACCAAGCCCCAATGTGCTTCACATGGAGGGCAAGCTGCGCAGTGGATGCTACCATATTGCAGGGGATGTGTCCTCGCAGTTTATTTCGGGACTTTTGTTTGCGTTGCCGCTGACAGGTGGAGGATCTGAGATTATGTTAACCTCTAAGCTCGAATCCGCGCCCTATGTGGACATGACGCTTCGTGCGCTTGCGCTCTTTGGCATTCAAGCACAGTGCACAGAACATGGCTTCTATCTCCCGGCATTTCAGAGCTATCGCTCCTGCGGAAAAATCACGGTTGAGGGCGATTGGTCGAATGCGGCATTTTGGCTTTGCAGCGGAGCGATCTGCGCACCGATGCAGGTAACAGGCTTGGATTTGGATTCGGCGCAGGGAGATCGCAAAATTTTGGAGGTTTTGGAGCGCTTCGGTGCGAAAATCGAGAAATCGCACGAGAGCATCTGCGTTTCACCGCAGGAGCTGAGCGGCATTGACATCAATGCAAGTGATATTCCAGATTTGGTGCCGCCGATGGCATTGGTTGCTTCGTGTGCAAGAGGAAAAACACGCATTTTCGGAGCGCAGAGATTGCGCATCAAAGAAAGCGACCGCCTGATGAGCGTGTCACAAACCTTGAACCGACTTGGCGGCAAAGTAGAGGTGACATCGGACGGTTTGATCATTGAAGGAGCGCCGCTTTGTGGCGGTACGGTCAACAGTCAAAATGACCACAGAATCGCAATGATGAGTGCCATTGCCTCGACCGTCAGCCGTGGTAGCATCGTTTTGGAAGGTGCGGAAGCGGTCAAAAAATCGTACCCCCGATTTTGGGATGATTTTAGAAAACTGGTGATTTGAAATGAGTAATACGGTTGGAACGGTGCTGCGAATGACAATTTTCGGTCAATCGCATGCGCCTGAGATCGGAATGACGTTGGAAAATTTTCCGAAAAATTTTGCGCCCGACATGGAATGCTTACAAGCGTTCATGAAACGGCGGGCACCCGGACAGGGGGCGCACACGACCGCACGTAAGGAGCCGGATATCCCCATCTTTGAAAGTGGTTTGACGCAGGGGCGAACGGACGGAGAGATGATTCGTGCGATCATTCGCAATACAAATACAATCTCAAAAGATTATGGTAACCTGCAGGATATGCCCAGACCCTCGCATGCGGACTATCCTGCAAGGATCAAATACGGTGCAGATTTTGACATTCGAGGCGGCGGACAGTTTTCCGGAAGAATGACAGCGCCGATGTGCATTGCAGGCGGCTTGTGCCTACAATATTTGGAGAGCTTGGGCATTCAGGTTGGTGCGCAGATCGTCCGTATCGGCAGCGTGGAAAATCCAAAATTTGATCCGATTTCTCCGAAAATTCCATCAGAATATGCACAACCAACGGAAAAAATGTTAGAAGAAATTGCAGATGCAAAGGCACAATGCGATAGCGTCGGTGGTATCATCGAGTGCGCTGTGACGGGGTTGCCCGTTGGCTTGGGAGAGCCGATGTTCGGCGGCTTGGAGAATCGCTTGGCGCAGATCTTGTTTGGCATTCCTGCGGTCAAGGGCGTGGAATTTGGTAGCGGTTTTGCTTGTGCCGAAATGCGTGCGAGCGAGCACAACGACCAATATTATGTTAACTCAAACGGCGAGGTCAGAACTCGAACCAATCATGCCGGAGGTATTTTGGGCGGCCTGTCCACTGCTATGCCGTTACTTTTCCGTGTGGCGATCAAGCCGACCCCCTCCATCGCAAGGGCACAGGAGAGCATTTATTTTTCCGGCGGCAGCGGAATTTTGGAAATTAAGGGCCGTCATGACCCATGTATTGTACCACGTGCCGTGCCTGTGGTGGAAGCCGCAACGGCAATTGTAATTTTAGATGCTATTTTGGAGGCAAGATCATGAATTTAGAGGAATATCGCAAACAAATCGATACCGTTGACGACGAGATTGTGCGTCTTTTTCAAGAGCGCATGGACATTGCTGCAAAAATTGCGGCGTATAAAAAAGAACAGGGCTTGCCGATTTTGCAGCCTGCTCGTGAGCGTGCGAAGCTTGCCGAGGTCAGCGCAAAATCCCGCGAAGATATGCAGTCGTATATGCGCGTGCTGTACTCGCTGTTGTTCGAGCTGAGCCGCACCTATCAGGAAAAGGGCAACCGCACCGAGCTGTACGACAAGATCGAAAATGCCATTGAAAATACACCCCGACTCTTCCCACAGACGGCAAGTGTTGCATGCCAGGGCGTTGAGGGTGCATATTCGCAGCTTGCTTGCGAAAAGTTCTTCAAAAATCCGCAAATTCAGTATTTCCGCAACTTTGACGGTGTTTTTGCGGCGATTGAATCCGGTTTTTGCCGTTACGGTATTTTGCCGATCGAGAACAGCACTGCAGGCTCGGTCAAGATGGTTTATGATCTTATGGTCAAGCACAATTTCAGCATCGTCCGTGCGACGAGAATGAAGGTCGATCACTGCCTGCTTGCCAAGTCCAAGGATTGCCAAATTCGGGAGATTTTCTCTCACGAGCAAGCAATCGCGCAGTGCGCTGACGTTATCAAGCGTTTGGGCAATGTCAAGGTAACGGTTTGTGAGAATACTGCCATCGCAGCACAGATGGTGGCACAATCCGAGCGTACGGATGTCGCTGCACTGTCATCGAAGGCTTGCGCCGAGCTTTACGGCTTGAAAATTCTCAAAAATGCGGCGCAGGACGGTGGCAATAATCATACTCGTTTCCTGTGTATCAGCAAGGAGACCGAGATTTATCCCGGAGCGGATAAGACTAGCATCATGATGGTGCTGCCGCATAAGCCCGGTGCGTTGTATAAGGTCCTGGCACGGTTGTATGCGTTGGGCATCAATCTTTTGAAGCTGGAAAGCCGTCCGCTTCCCGAGCGTGATTTTGAATTTATGTTCTATTTGGATTTGGAAACATCGGTGTATTCTGAGGAATTTGTCCAGCTGATGTGTGAGATCGGCGGCATTTGCGAAGAATTTAAATATTTGGGCAGCTATTCGGAGGTTGTGTGATGCGTTGTGGCTTGCTCGGTGAACACCTGTCGCACAGCTATTCGCCGCAAATTCATGGCCTTTTGGGTGACGATTCGTATGCGCTGTTCGAGGTTGAGCCGTTAAAGTTACAGGATTTTTTGGAAAACGGCGAATTTGACGGCATCAATGTGACGATTCCGTATAAAAAGGCGGTCATGCCGTTTTGCGCAGAGCTTTCTGAGGCGGCGAAGGCAATGGGCTGTGTGAATACGCTTTTGCGCAGAAAAGATGGCAGCCTTTTTGGCGATAACACCGATTTGAACGGCTTTTTGTGGCTGTTGGAGCGCAACGGCGGTATCTGCGCAGGGGAAAAAGCGTTGGTGCTTGGCTCCGGTGGTGCATCGTCAACGGTGCAGGCGGTTTTGCGCAGTTTCGGCGCAAACTGCGTGGAGGTTTCCAGAAACGGAAAAGTAAATTATGTAAACTACAAAGAGCATTCAGATGCGGTTCTCTTGGTCAATGCAACACCCGTCGGAATGTATCCGAACAACGGTGAGACGTTGGTGGATTTGGGCGCCTTACCCAAGCTGCGCTGCGTGCTGGATTTGATCTATAATCCGCAGAGAACAAGGCTTTTGCTCGATGCGGAGCAAAGAGGCATTCGGGCGGAAAATGGACTTTCCATGCTCGTGGCGCAGGCAAAACGTGCAAGGGAGATCTGGACAGGTAAAAGAATTTCTGACAGCTTTTGTGATGATATATTATGTAAACTTAGCGCGCAGATGCGCAACATCATTCTCATTGGCATGCCGGGGAGTGGAAAAAGCACCGTCGGTCAGCTTTTGGCGCAACGCTTAGGGCGTTCTTTTTACGATGCCGATGCGGAAATTGTCAAAAAAGTCGGTCCTATTCCCGAGTTTTTCGAAAAATACGGCGAAGCTCGCTTCCGTCAGATCGAGACCGAGGTTTTGTCGGAGCTTGGAAAAAAATCGGGCTGCGTGATTGCAACCGGTGGTGGCTGCGTGACGAGAGAAGAGAACTATCTGTGGCTCCATCAAAACGGCATCATTGTGCGCTTGAACCGTTCGTTGGAGCTGCTGCCCACGGACGGTAGACCTATCAGTCAATCGACTTCTTTGCAGGCTTTGTTTGAAAAGCGTGATCCGCTCTATACACAATTTGCGGACTTAACGGTTGAAAATGTGAACATAGAACAAACGGTGCAAACCATTTTGGAGGCGATCCAATGAAAATTTTGGTCTTAAACGGTCCGAATCTTAACATGCTGGGCATTCGGGAACCGAGCATTTATGGCAGGCAGGATTATTCTGCGTTGGTCGATTTTGTGAAAAATGCGGCGCAGGAATTGTCTTGTGAGGTCGAGGTGCGGCAGAGCAACCATGAGGGTGTTTTGGTCGATTGGATCCAAGAAGCTTATGGAAAATTTGACGGCATCGTGATCAATCCGGCAGCATATACACATACCTCGGTTGCAATCTTAGATGCGCTCAAAGCGGCTGGCTTGCCGACAGTTGAGGTACACCTGTCCGATATTATGCAGCGAGAGGAATTTCGGCATATTTCTTATGCAGGCATGGCTTGCAAAACGACGTTCAAGGGACTTGGCTTCGAGGGCTATAGTAAAGCATTGGAATATTTAATGCTCAATCGATGATAGCTTGAAATATTATAAAAATGGACTGGTGCTGTAACAAACTATTTGTGTTACAGCACCAGTCCGTGCATTTTGACTCTTTACTGAAGCTTATATGGACCGCCCCTGTCATGTGGCGAATTCCAATATACTCCACCATTAGGATATATTGCAATATAACCTGCATCGATCCATTCATTATCACCTAAAACTTCCAATTCTATTTGCAAATAATCGTTGGTACCATCATATCCCCTATTGCCGTATTCATGCACAACTCCATTTGAATGGTACGTAACAATACCACTGCTTAGCAACGTTGATCTATAATGGGTGATTTCGAACTCAATTTCATATTTATACGCACTGCTTTCCTCGACATATTCTCTGGAAATTAGATTGATCCAAATTTTAGTGTCTTCGGAGTAGTACTCCCATATTCCCATACGAGTAAATTCAGGTGCACGGTTTATATGCTCTTTGCAACTTATCGTATATTGCAAGGGCGTAGTACGTTCCCAAATTTTAAAGTCATAAGTGACTTGATAGTGCTCGTTACAATAATCCTGCTCAAATGATACATCAAAGCAAAAGGTCTCCACTCGCATTTTGTTTCCATGGAGATCTTCGTAGCGAGAAACATCCTTATCCAATAAAAGATACGTGCCGTACTCTAAATGGTCAATTCCTTTATTGAGATTACGAATTTCTGCGACTGCCTCATCCTCCGATAATTCATACAACGTTTCCTGTGTGTTGTTGAATTCTTGCTTATTTGATGCATCATCTGCAGTGCTTTTTATACTGCACCCTGCAAAAATAAATAATAGCAAAAGAATCTGCACCAAACAAATAGTTGTCTTTCTCAATTAAACCATCCTTTCTTTGTTGCCGCTGAACTGAGGGGCTCCTAAAATATTATAGTAAATTTATTTACTAAAGTCAATAGTAAAAATGTTTACTATGCTAAAATTGGGAAAAATTATGGAGGTGTTGAGGTGCAATACTATATGCAAATGATTCGCAACTTGCGTGAAGATGCAGATATGACACAGACACAGGTTGCAGAATATCTCGGTACCTCACAAACCATGTATGCGCGTTACGAGCGAGGCGCAAGCGAGCTTCCAATACGACATTTGATTGCATTGTGCAAACTCTATCATGTAAGCGCAGATTATGTTTTGGGAATTGTCCAGCGTTAAATATCGAGAGTAAAAAAGTGCAGACAACTACGAAATTCCTTGCTCTGCAATTTCGGCATATTTCTTATGCAGGCATGGCTTGCAAAACGACGTTCAAGGGACTTGGCTTCGAGGGCTACCGACAGGCTCTGCGCTACTTGCTTGAAAATGAATAACAAAAAACCGACCATGGAGCTACCATGGTCGGTTTTTGTCGAATAAAACTATAATACTGTTTCTTGATAAAATGATTTAGAAATCATTTTATTGCAGGATGAATATCCTGCACCGCCTGTGGCGGCAAGAAAAGTATTGTACAACATTCTTAGCGTCTACGACGCCGCCCACTCGCAGAGCGGGCAATAAAACGATTCAATCGTTTTATTAAGAATTAGTATAAATCGGAATTTTTCCGTGATCGCATTCCATGAATAAAAAATCCCACTGCTTTCGTAATTGAAAACAGTGGGATTTTTTGTCTATGATTCTGCATCCATTGCGGCAACGCAGGCATTTAACACCTGCTGCACGATGGGAAGACAGGTGCTGCTTCCGGCGCCGCCATCCTCAACAACTACAATATAGGCAAGCGGATACTCGGGATCTCGGCTGAAGCCTGCAAACAGAGCATCCTGCCGTTGTTCGTCACGTTCCGCTGTGCCGGATTTTCCACCGGCATCCAAGCCCGCAAAGTTACACGCCCAAATATAGTTGTTGTCCACCGCATAGCACATCATATCTGCCAAAGCATCTGCTGTGCGCTTGGAGAGATAGGATTGCATCTCAGTTTTTGCTTCATGCTGCTTACTTTCGCCATAGCTCACACTTTCCACCACATAGGGAGCAGCGGATTTACCGCCATTGGCAATTGCGCCGACAAAAGTCATAAACTGACACGGATTGATCTGATCATAGGCTTGACCGATACCTGCCCATGCCACGGCATGTTCATCTGCCGCATCAAGCTTTAGACTGCCGGCGCTTGTTCTCAAACCATCAAAGTGAATCGATTCCGTGATTCGGACACGGTCGGCATATTCCGTCAAAATTCGCTTTCCCATTTCGTCTGCAAGCTGCGCAAAGGTCACGTTGCAGGATTTGGTCAAAGCCTGTTCCATGTTGAGTTCGCCATGCGCCTTCTCTCCTGCACAGGTGATCTGCCTGCCGCCGATATAGATCGAGCCTTCGCAGGTAAAGGTCCTTGTTTCGATATCTTCGATCCTCTCCAATGCCGCTGCCGCAGTCACCAGCTTAAATGTCGAGCCGGGAATATAGGTTGACCATACAAAGCGATTAAAATAGACCGAATCGTATTCATCCATGATGATCTGATTTCCGTTTTCGTCTGACGTATAGATCGTCTCAGGCGGAGAAAGCGGATCATAGGTCGGCATGGATAGCATGCACAAAATTTCACCCGTCTGATAATTATAAACGCCGACCGTTCCCTTTTTACCCTGCATGGCGTAATACGCCGTTTTCTGCACCATCGGGCTGATTGTCAGCCGCATCTTGCCGTCAGCGTTCTGACCGCCATGCACACCGTTGAAATGGTCAAAGCCCGTCAGATCATCGCCGTATTCGTCGGTGACATAGGAGGAAACATTGCCTCCATCACCAAGCAAGTGCAGAAGTGATGCACGAAGCGCCGCATCATCAGCATAGGAGATCGAGCCATCGGTGTCGAGCACACACGTTCCCTCACGGGTAAAGACCGAATAGCTGCTTAGACTGCCGCCGACCTGCACAGAAGGATTGCTTCGGAAGCCGACCCACATAGACGCATCGGTTGCATAGCGCACAACGATGACCGCCAAGCCTACAAGCAAAGTCGCTGCAAGCACCATAGAAAACCATGCACGTTTCGCAAGCTTATTCATACTCCACCTCCTCGACATCAACTGCCTTGACCGCAACGCTCGCATTTTGTCGGGTATCGACGGATTTGATAAAGGCGAGCAAGCCCCAGCAACAGAGCATGCTGGAACCGCCGTTGGAAACGAAGGGCAGTGTCACGCCCGTCAATGGCAAAAGATCCATCGTGCCAAAGACATTGAGAATACTTTGCATCAATAGCACCGTCACCGCAGAGCAAGCAGCGATCGTGTAAAAGCTGCTTCGGGCAACCACGCAGGAACGGAATACAAAGACCGACAATGCGGCAATGGCAAGCACGCAGGCAATGGCGATCAAAAGTCCCCATTCCTCACCGACAAATGCAAACACCAAGTCGGTATCCGCCGCTGCGACATGGTGCAGCCATCCATTGCCTGCGCCGAGTCCAAGCAAGCCGCCCGAGGCAAGGCACATCATGGCTCTGACCTGCTGATAGCCCATGTTGTAGGGATCGTCCCAAACATTTCCCCAAACGGAGAAGCGGCGTTGGATATAACCGCTGTAATCTTCAAAATACATGATCAAGATCAGCACCGCAAATACAAGAGACATCACCGCCAAAGCGATCGTTGCAAAGCTGCCCGAGCGCATGAATGCGATTACCAAAAATGTGACAAAGAAAATCAGCGCTGCGCCAAAGTCTTTCATGAGCGCCAAGCAGCCGCACATCAAAACGGTATAAGCGATAAACGAAATCAGGTTTCGTTTCGTCACGATGCGGTCCATCGTCGAAGCACCAACCAAAATAAAGCAAAGTTTGACGATCTCAGACGGCTGGAAGCTCATCGGACCGATGGCGATCCAGTTTCTTGCGCCGTTGATCTCCTGACCGATGAGCAAATTGACCAAAAGCAGCAGCACACCTGCCACCGCAGCCATATATCGTACTGACTTGGCACGAGAGAGGTCTCTGAGTGACCATGAGATGATAAAATAGATCACGATGCCGCCAAAAATGCAGATGGTCTGCTTTATCATATCCTTCGGCGCTGAGGAAGCGATCACCGACAAACCGATCGTGCAGAGGAAAAATGCGATCGTCTCCACCTCAAAGCCCGTTCGTCGCATCAATCTCAGAAGAAAATACAGCACCCACTGTAACCCAACAAGCGCCGTAAAAGCAAGTACCACAGACGAAAGCTCTTTCGGCTCACAGCTTGTAAAAAGCTGACACAGCGTCAAGCCCTGAAACACCGTCAAAAGCAGCAGCGTCAACCACGGAATGCTGACCTGATTCGGGCGTGTGCGGCTGTATCGCTGATTCTCCATCTCCTGCGCCGTCACAGGCAGAAGCTTTATTTCCAAGCCGCCTAAGCTGATCGTATCGCCATAATTGACAGCGCAAACACTTACCGGAGTTCCGTTGACGCTTACCGCCCCACGGGATCCAATGTCTGTGATCGACCAGCTGCCGTCATCAAAGCGTGTGAGTACGGCATGCGAGCGTGAAACTGTGGGAAAATTGATGGAAATATCGCTGTTTTTTGCACGTCCGATGATGCTTTCCCAGTGAGTCACCGGCACCTGTCTGCCATCGGGCATCAAAAGCCAGCCCCATGTTTCAGGTTCACGGCGAAAGCGCAAAAGCGGATAGATGCAGCTCCACAGGATCAAAATTGCAATCGCCGGTGCAAAAAAACGCCAACATGTGGTAAAAACATTTGCCATTGCCTGCCCTTTTTCGCTTTGCAAAAACTCCCCAATGGCTCGAACGATCTCCATTTCTCACACTCCTTCCATGTAAAGACAAAGGGACTGTTTTCAGTCCCTTTCGTCATAGTCGTCGGAAAACTCTTCTTCCGGTTCGACGTTCAAATCGTAATTTGGTTCCACCGTTACGAAGGAAACACTGCGCGTCGGAGTGACAGGCAGATCATCCACGCACTGCATGGTATAATACAGCTCCGTGTTTGTGGGAAAACGCTTGCGGCGCAGCTTTTTGTTGACCGCATCTGCGATGATGGAATAGATCACCGCAAAAATTGGCACGCCCAAAAGCATTCCGGCAAAGCCGAACACACCGCCGAAGAGCAAAATCGACACCAATACCCAAAAATCGGATATGCCGAGCTTAAGACCCATGATGCGGTTTTCAATAATATTGCCGTCAATCATCTGTAAGACCACGATAAAAATAATGAAATACAGCGCATCGATCGGATTTTCGATCAAAAGCAGCAGCGCAGACGGCGCAGCGCCGATGAAGGGTCCGAAATACGGGATAATATTGGTAATACCGACAATGGTCGCAATCAAGATCGCATAGGGCATTCCCATGATCAGCATCACGATATAGGTTATGATACCCACCATGAGCGCATCTAAAATCTTACCGATGACATAACCGCTAAAAATTCGGTTGGTACGGCGTGCGATCTCGAACACACGATCTGCATGGTCGTTTCTGAGCAAGGAGGTCGTGATCTTCTTCGCTTGCGCACAGAGCTGTTCTTTGTAGATCAGAATATAGACCGCAGCCACAATGCCGATCATAAAGTTGAACAACGTGCTGACAACACTGACGCCTGCGCTGAACACGTCCGAGACAAATGCACCCAAATTAACTTCAGAGAGAAGCCTCTGCATTGTGGAGAAGATACTGTCCAGGTTTTCCTTGATCCACTGTTCAATATCCGTACCGGGGAAAACACTGTTGACCCATTTGGTGATGGTGTTGTAATAGCTTTGCAGCTTCGCTTCGCTCAAAAGTACCTCAAGACTGCTGATAATATTCGGCACCAACAGCGTAATCAGTGCATAGATCACCAAAAGCAGCACGATCACAGACACAAGCACACCGCTTGTCTTGCTGATGGTCATAACTTTTTGCTCACTGAGCTTTGATTTTGAAAGGCGTTTTTTCATAAAGCCCATGACAAATTTCATCACAGGATTCATGATATAGGCAAAGAAGCAACCGTAGAGGATCGGCGCAAGAATAGAGATCAAATCCAAGATCACATCGTAAAAGCCCGAAAAATTGGAAAAAACGATCCAAAATATCGCTCCTGCTACAAGCACAAGAAAGGCTGTCAAGCCCCACTTGAAATACTTATCATTATGTCGTAATTTCATTTACGCCCTCCTTTCCTTTTATTTAGAATATCACGAAGTTTTCAAAACGTCAAGTGCGGAAAAGACTTGCAATTGCGGTATGATTTATGATATTGTATCTTTTGAGGTGAATTCTATGCCAAAGAACAAGCTGCAAAAGCTCAAACTGCTGTATCTTCGGGATTATCTTCGCCAAAACACCGACGAAGAGCATCCGGCAAGCATGACCGAACTGATCGATTTTTTGCACAGCAAAGGCATTCAAGCCGAACGAAAAAGCATTTATGCCGATTTTCTTTCCTTATACGAATACGGCATGGAGGTCTTATATCGTCGCAAGACACCTTCGGGCTATTACGCCGCAGAGCGAGATTTCGAGCTGTCGGAAATCAAATTTTTGATCGATGCCGTCCTCTCCTCTCGTTTTTTGACGCCGGAGCAGTCAAGCTCGCTGATCAAAAAGCTTGCAGCCCTCTCAGGCGAACACAGAAGCCCACTCCTGCGTCGTCAGATCGTCTTGGCAGGCAGAATCAAATCTCTCTCGGAAAGTGCATTTCGCAACATTGACATTCTTCACGAAGCGATAGAAAGAAATCTTCAGATCACGTTTCGTTATTTTGATTGGGGCGTTGATCTGAAAAAGCATTTCCGCAAGGTCAATTATTTTGCAAGTCCCTATGCGCTTTTGTGGGACGATGAAAACTACTATCTTGTTGCCCACAGTGAGCGCCACGGCTTGACGCACTACCGTGTGGATAAAATGGAAGAGATCTTCCTGACCGAGCTGCCACGCACCGTGACGGAGGAAACCAAAAATTTTGATCCTTCCTCGTACTCCAAAGAGGTTTTCGGCATGTTCCGGGGCAAAAGCAAACGCATTAAGCTGCGCTTTGAAAACTCGCTTGCAGGCGTGGTCATTGACCGTTTCGGTCGTGATATTCTGCTTGCCCCTGATGGCGACGAGCATTTCACCTTTAGCGTAAAAATTTCTGTCTCTCCCAATTTTTTGGGTTGGCTGGCAGGCTTCGGCGGCAGAGCTTCGATCGTCCACCCCGAAAAAGCAGTTGAGGAATATCGTCAGTTTTGTCAGGCTGTCTTGGACTCCATCGATAAGGGCTGAAAGATTGGATGCTTGTCCCGATCGAGGGCAAAAACCACCGCATAAACCACAGCGCCGAGCGTTTCAATGATCATATCACGCATGGTGTCGATCAAACCAATATCGATATAACCTTGCATCATCTGTCCGTTGATCTGCACCGAGTTGATCTGCTCAATGTGCCCGATCTGCCCCATTTTCGGACCGATCAAATAGGAATTGATCTCATGGATCAACGTATCGTTTTGCATATCCGCATGAAAGATCATATCTGCAGCATATTCAAATATTTCCCATATTGCTGCGATCGCAACCGAAAAAAGCACAGCAAACAGCGCTTTGAGTAATATCGGCTGTTGTATACCATTACTCATGCGGTGCATCAAAAACGCTCCAAACATTGCGAACAAAACACCGCTCGACAAATGCATAAATTTATCCCACCACTTTGTCAGATGGTATAAATCATATCCGTCTCCAAGCAATGAACCCATTGCATAGACCATCAAGAACAAATATACAGGCAAGCAGATATGGCAATTCATATATCGCTCCACCAGCATCGGAATGCACAAAAGCAGCATGGTAAGCAGCGCTAAAAGTGCACAGGAGATCAGCTTTTTCCTCAACAAACGAATGAAGGAAAATGCACAAAAGGCTTGACTTACAGCAAATACAACCTTGCGCAGTTTTCTTCCGACAGAATTATCATCTGCCACTACTCCTTCTTTTTTCACAGCCATCGTAGCAATACCTCTTACACTCGTAACAATCAATTCTATATTACCATGAAACTGTTGTTGATTTTTGAATGGGTTGTGGTTTTTTTGTGAACAAATTATAAAATGCGAGCCGTATCATAACGATACCGCTCGCATTTTTGTTATTGATTTGCTGTAGTTTTGCGTTATTTTGCTTTCATGTAGGCTGCAACGGAGTCGCCGTAGGTGAGCATGGTGTTGACCATGTTTAGCTCATCTTCTGTCACATTGGTCTTTGCACGGACTTGGGCGACATAGCTTTCCACGCTCCAAGAGATGGTTTTGGAAATTGCTGTTTCACCTTCATAGAATGTGGCGCTGATCACGTCTCGCATTTCCTTGGCACCGACATTCTCATAGATTGCGGTAAACATGATGTTGTTCTTGTTGGTTGTTGCAATCTCGGACAAAACCTTGCCCTCGGAATCCGTGATGACGCACTTGATGGTTTCAGGTGCGGTTGCAGTCGTATAGATGCAAGACAGGTTTAACTGAACTCTTGCACCAACTGTAATATTGGTGTTCACGCTTGCGCCTTCTCCTGTGGAAGCTGCGTGATTCACTGCTTCGGGAATTTCTTGCGTTGCATAGGAAAGCTCTTCCTCGGTCAAATCGGCGGTTACCAAATTCTCGGTGTTGTAGCCCAAACGACCCTGCGCGGCTGCGCCATATTTCAGCATATCTATGACCATGGTTTTTAGCTCTGCCGATGCGTCGGCAGCATGGAATCTGGAAAGCAGATAGTCCTTCATCGATGTTGCTTCAACAAGGCTGGAATACACTGTGCCGTCAGCAGTTACACCGTAGAGTGTGGTGGTGAAGCTGTCGCCCATTTCCTTGGCATTGATGCCCTTATAGGTCACGGTATACATCATGGCTTCGCCGGTTTCGGGATGATACTTGACCGTCAAGGGCTGACGATCGTTGGTGCTTCGTGTCGATTTTTCCTCGACAACGCCGTAGGTCGTGCTGACGGTCTCGCCGTCTGCCATTTCCTTTTCCACGAGCAAATAGAAATCCTCAAATTCGCTGACCTTACTTGCAGGGAAGCTGTAGCTGACTGACATTTCCGCACCTGCGGAAATGTTCATGGTCGGATTCAAAGTTGCATCAACGATGGTAGCCTTTGCAAAATGGATCGTGGCATCAGTTAGACATGAATTGGCAACGGAGGAAATGCTGATCTCGTTCCACTGCGCTTCGGTTCCGCCGTAATAGACATCGGTCAAATTGTTGCAGAAGTGGAATGTATACTCTTCGATGCTTCTCACGCTTTCGGGAATTGTAATGCTCGTCAGGCTGGAGCAGTCACGGAATGCAGAAGCACCGATGCTTGTTATGCTGTCGGGAATCGTAATGCTTGTCAGAGCTGAGCAGTCCATGAACGCAGATTCTCCGATGCTTGCGACGCTCTCGGGAATCGTCACGCTTGTCAGCTCGGTGCAATGGGGAAATGCGTAAGCTTCAATGCTTGCTACGCCGTCAGGAATCGTGTATGCGCCGGAGTAAGTACGGGGACATTGGATCAACGTTGTTTTTTCCTTGTCAAACAGAATGCCGCTGTCATCGGAGGAGTAATACAGATTAGCTTCATCGACATCGAAGGCGGTCAGGGTGGCGGCGAAACGGAACGCATATTTACCGATGCTCGTTACGCCGGCAGGAATCGTTACGCTCGTCAGACAGTAGCAGTCAGAAAATGCAGATTCGCCAATGGTTTTAAGGCTGTCAGGGAAAGATACATCTGATAGGCAGCTGTAATAGAACGCATAATCACCAATGCTTGTCAGACCGTCCGGGAATGTTACACTTGTCAAAGTATAGCAGTCACCGAACGCATATTTTCCGATGCTTGTTACACCGTCAGGAATCCTCACGCTTATCAGATTATCGCAATCATAGAATGCGTAATTACCGATGCTCGTTACACCGTCATCGATTGTAACGTTTGAGAAATCAAGGCGATACTGATACCACGGCACCGTATTGTAGCTACTGTAATCCTCCATAGCTCCTGTGCCGGAGATTTTCAAAACGCCGTTGTTGAGGCTCCATTGCAAATTTTCGCCGCAGGTGCCTTCGATTGCATCGGTAGAGCCGAAGTGGACAGTAACATTACGTCCCACAGCGTCACTGGCGATTGCAGCGGTCCATTGTGTTTCTGTTCCAGCGAAATAGATATTTGCAAGGCTGTCGCAATTATAGAATGCTTTATAGTTGATGGACGTCACACTGCTGGGAATTGTCATGCTCGTCAGATTGGCGCAGGAACTGAACGCTTGCTGACCGATGCTCGTTACGCCGTCGGGAATCATCACGCTCGTAAGATTAGAACAGTCATGGAATGCGTAAGAGTCGATCGTTGTCACGCTGTTGGGAATTGTCACACTTAATAGACTGGTGCAGGATTTGAATGCACTACTGCTGATCTTTGTAACACCATCCGGAATTGTTATGCTTGTTAGAGCAGTACAGTTGGAGAATGAAGCAACGCCAATGGACGTTATGCTATTACCGAACGTAATGCTCGTTAAACTGCCACAGTACTCGAACATGCTAAGCGCGGTGGTTGTGAGACCGTTACCAATGATAACGCTCGTCAGGTTGTCGCAGGAATAGAACGTCGCTGCGTCGAGGCTTGTTACGCTGTCAGGAATGGTTACGCTTGTAAGGCTGTCGCACTCTGAGAACGCCCAACTACCCAGGCTCTTTACGCTGTTGGGGATTGTCACGCTCGATAGGCTGGTACAGGAAGCAAATGCGGAATAGTTGATACTTTTGACACTGTTGCCGATCGTAGCACTCTTCAAGCTGCCACAGAAACAGAAAGCAGAATCACCGATACTTGTTACGCTGTCCGGGATCGTTACACTCGTTAAACTGTCGCAAATATAAAACGCCTTGCTACCGATGCTCGTTACGCCGTCGGGAATCGTGTATGAGCCGGAATAAGCGCCGGGACATCGAATCAGCCTTGTTTTTTCCTTGTTGAACAGAACGCCGTTTGCATCAGAGCTGAAATGTTGATTTGACTCATCAACCAAAATAGAGGTCAAATTGTTGCATGTAAAGAACGCATAGCTGCCGAGGGTAGTTACGCTGTCAGGAATCATACATGAGCCGGAATAACCGCAGGGACATTGAATCAGCGTTGTTTTGGTTTTGTTAAACAGAACACCGTTTGCATCAGAGCTGTAAGATTGATTTTCTTCATCGACCCAAATAGCGCTCAAGCTGTTGCAGTAAGTGAAGGCATAATTGCCGATGCTCGTTACGCTGCTGGGGATCGTTACGCTTGTCAGGCTGTTGCAGCGATAGAATGCATCATTGCTGATACTCGTTATGCTGTCGGGGATCATATATGAGCTTGAATAACCGCCGGGACATTGAATCAGCGTCGTTTTTTCCTTGTTAAACAGAACACCGTTTGCATCGGAGCTGTAATATTGATTCTCCTCATCGACCCAAATAGCGCTCAAGCTGCCGCAGTTTGAGAAGGCAGAATCGCCGATGCTTGTAACACTGCCGGGGATCGTCACGTTCGTAAGGCTGGAACAGCCGGCGAATGCATCACTGCCGATGCTCTTGAGAGCGTTGGAGAATGTTACGCTCGTTAGGCTGGTGCAGTAATAGAACGCATCCTGACCAATGCTGGTGACGCTGCTGGGGATCGTTACGCTTATTAGGTTGTTGCAGTTTTCGAACGCATAGTAGCCGATGGTTGTGACACCATCGGGGATTGTTATGCTTGTCAGGCTATCACAGTTGTGGAAAGTACCGGCACCGATCGTTGTAATACCGACGGGAAGTGACAAGCTCGTCAAATTAATGCAGTCTTCAAATGCATAATTGCCTATGTCTGTTACGCTGCTACCCATTTTCACGCTTGTTAGGCTGGTGCAGTAATAGAACGCATCCTGACCAATGCTTGTAACGCTGTCAGGGATCGTTAGACTCGTCAAGTTGCTGCAACTTTCGAACGCGGAATTGCCGATGCTTGTAACGCTGTCGGGGATTGTTATGCTCGTCAGGCTGGAGCAACTTTTGAACGCAGAACCGCCGATGCTTGTAACGCTGTCGGGGATTGTTACACTCGTCAGGATGGAGCAATCGGAGAACGCACCAGACTTGATGTTCGTTACTCCGTTATTGATTTGTACAGAAGTAATGATATCGCTGTAAGAAGACCACGGAGAGTCCGTCATAGTACCGGCACCGAAGATGGTGAGCGCGCCGGTCTTGATATCGAGGGACCATGTCAGGTTATCTCCACAGGTACCGGAGTAGGTGGCGGCGCTTGCGGTGGGCAACATCTGCCCAAGTGCTGCAAACAGAAGAACCACTGCCAAAAACAGGCTCAAAATCCGCTTTTTCATAACTTTCACTCCTAAAAAATTTTTATGCCAAAACCAACCACAACGTATTTCTAACATATAAATATATTTTTGGCGCAGATCTACAGTGGCATATTTTGACATGATATAATCAGTATATCTTATTTTTTCTCCTCCGTCAAGAAAAAGCATGAAAAAAGTGCGACGTTTATCGTAAAAATGGCAAATGGATATGACGATTCTTCTGCATTGACATTTTTACACACCGCATGATATAATATATTGCGAAAATTGAAATAAAAGAGGTTTTTATATGGATACAATCAAATTAGCCGAGCTTTTATTCCCGAACGTTACGGAAACTGCCGAGCAGGTCGAGGCACGTTACCCGAGCCGTGAGCTGCCCGAGGGTGCGGTCGTCAGTCGCATGGCACCGTCTCCGACGGGCTTTATCCACTTGGGACACCTGGTGCAGGGCTTGATCTCTGAGCGCATGTCGCATCAAAGCGGCGGCGTTTTGTTCCTGCGCATTGAGGACACTGACGCTAAGCGTGAGGTCGTCGGTGCGGTCGAGATTTTGATCGACGCATTGAAGTATTACGGTATCCACTTTGACGAGGGTGCAACAAAGGACGGAGACAGCGGACTTTACGGACCGTACCGTCAGCGTCAGCGTGCGGACATTTACCATGTTTATGCCAAGAAGCTGGTTGCCGAGGGTCATGCTTATCCTTGCTTCTGCACTGAGCAGGAGCTGTCTTCCATGCGTGAAACGCAGGAGGCGAACAAGGAGACCACGGGCTATTACGGCAAGTATGCCATTTGGCGAGATCGCTCCATCGAGGACATTCAGGCACAGTTAGATGCCGGAAATCCTTGGGTTTTGCGTTTCCGCAGTGAGGGAAATATTGAAAATCAGTTTAAGTTCGATGATTTGGTCAAGGGTAAACTGACCGTGACCGAGAACAATATCGACCATGTGCTTTTGAAGTCTGACGGCATTCCGACCTATCACTTTGCCCATGCGGTTGATGACCGTCTGATGCACACGACTCACGTCGTGCGTGGCGATGAGTGGCTGCCGAGCCTGCCGTTCCATATTCAGCTCTTTAAGACCTTGGGCTTCAAGCTGCCGAAGTATGTCCACATCGGACCGCTGATGAAGATGGAGGGGACGAGCAAGCGTAAGCTTTCAAAACGCAAGGATCCTGAGCTTGCCATGACCTATTATAAGGCAGAGGGTTTCCCGGTGAAGGCGGTTTATGAATACTTGATGACCGTTTTGAACTCCAATTTTGAGGATTGGCGCAGAGCCAACCCCGATATTCCTGCCGAAGATTTCAAGTTCAGCCCCAAGAAGCTCAATCCTGCAGGTGCACTCTTTGACTATGCCAAGCTGACCGACGTTTCCAAGAATGTCATTTCCAGAATGGGCGCCGAAGAAGTATATAAGCTGCTGACCGAGTGGGCAGAGGAGTTTGATGCAGAATTTGCAGAGGCTTTGAAGGAAGATGCCGACTATGCTAAGACCATTTTGGCAATCGGCAGAGGCGGCAAGAAGCCTCGCAAGGATATTGCTGTTTGGACGGATGCCAAGCCGTATATGGGCTTCTTCTATGACAAATTCTTCGCTTCCGAAGGCTTTGACGAAAAATTTGACGCGGAGACCATCCGCACTGCGCTGGAAAAATTCTTGGCGGCTTATGACAAGAATGACGATGCGACCGAGTGGTTTAACAAGGTCAAAGCGGTTACTTCCGAGATCGGCTTTGCAGCGGATATGAAGGAATATAAGGCAAATCCCGAGGCATTCAAGGGCTCCGTTGCCGATGTTTCCAACTTCCTGCGTGTGGCTGTGACGGGCAAGACCAACTCTCCCGATCTTTATACTGTGATGCAGATCTTGGGCGAGAAGGCAATCGAACGCATCAAGAACGCAATGGAGAAGCTCTGATGCGTATCATCGATATGCAAAACGATCCCAGACGGGCACAGTTCGAATATTTTCGCACCTTTGCAAATCCATATGCTTCTGTTACGGTGCAGTGCGATATTACGCCGTTAAAGGACAGAAAGCCGTTTTTTCTGACGGTTTTGTATTGTGCGATCCAAGCGGCAAATTCCGTGCCCGAGCTGCGCAGACGTATTTTGGATGATCAGGTTGTGGAGTTTGAAAATTGTTTAAGCTCCCATACGGTTGCACTGCCTGATGAAAGCTATTGTTATTGCGAGCTCGATTGCGACAAGCCGTTAAACGAGTTTTTGCCCTATGCGCTAGCAGAGGTGGAAAAGGCGAAAACGGCGCAGAGCTTAGAGGATGCGCACCCCGAACGGTTGTTTTTCGTGACGAGCTTGCCGTGGCTGAGCTTTTCGTCGATCCATTTGCCTGTGCCGCAGCCAGCTGACAGCAATCCGAGAATTACATTTGGCAGGGCGTATGAAAAAGACGGAAAATATTTTATGCCAGTGGACTTGACGGTGCATCATGCGCTGGCAGACGGGATTCATATCGCAAAATTCTTTCAAAAATTTGAAGAAAATTGCCAATCGATCGATAACATAAGTATTTGATAAAATTTCGATTTATCTGTGAGATTATCGTTTCACGCTGTAGGGGAGGGTCATGTGTATAGTGTAGTAAGATAGTTTACACAATGTGCAAGGACATGGTTTACAGTTTTTGATATAATCAAGGCATACAGAAGAGAAAGGGTGTATTTGTATGTCTTGGAAGGAAAGGACTGTAGAACAA
>SVKY01000002.1 GCA_015068235.1 Oscillospiraceae bacterium | reverse complement strand
GGCTCGGTCGTCTCCTCGGTCGGTTCGGTTGTCTCCTCGGTCGGTTCGGTTGTCTCCTCCACAAGGAAATATATCGCTGCATCCAACAAATCATCGTTATGATCGCCGATCACGATCTCATTCCACATTTCTTCCGTACCATCATAATGAACATCCGTCAGAGAAGGGCAATCGTAAAATGCAACATCACCGATGCTTGTTACACTGCTACCGATCGTCACATTCGTCAGCCATTGGCAGTCATAAAACGCATAATTACCGATCGCTGTCACAGCAACACCGTCAATCTCATCGGGAATCATAGCGATCGTAACAGTTTCGTCGCATCCGATGATCGTCCCACTCGTCTTATCAAAATAGATATTGCCACCCTCCACTGCATAGGCAACCACAGCGAAATGAATCGTGGCATTGCGCAAGGGCTCATTATTTTCATTCATATAAATCTCATTCCAAGCCGCTTGCGTATCGTTGTAATAGACATCTGCCAGTGCGTCACAGCCATAGAATGCCGATTGCCCAATATTTACCACGCCGCTTCCGATCGTGATGCTTGTCAGGGTAGCGCAATTATAAAATGTATACTCGCCAATTGCCACCACGCTGTCCGGGATCTCAATGCTCGTCAGACTGCCACAACCGTAGAAAGCGCCATCACCGATCAACTCCACAGCACCGCCGATCGTTACATGTGCCAATTTTTCACAGTGGAAGAATGCCCATGCACCAATATTTGTTACACTGTCAGGAATCTTCACGCTCGTTAACGCATCGCATTGCGCAAATGCCTCAACGCCGATCTGCGTCACAGTAACTCCATCGATTTTCGCAGGAATATCCGCAGAAGTCACGCTCTCATCGCAGTCAAAGATCGTTCCGCTGTCCTTGTCGAAGTAGATATTGCCACCCTCGACCGCATATGCCTTGTCGAAGTGGAACGTGGCATATTTCACTGCAGCATTGCCGGTGGCGATCTCAATTTTTTGCCACTGCGCCTTCGTTCCAATATAATACACATCATTCAGCGCTGCACAATCGTAGAATGCGTACTCTCCGATGCTTGCCACACTGCTGCCGATCGTCACGCTTGTCATGGCGCTGCAATCACGGAAGGCATTTCTTCCAATGTCGGTCACAGCGTTTCCGATGATGGCATTTGTCAGGGCGCTGCAGTCCGAAAATGCGTCTGTGCCGATAAGCACAACGCTCTCAGGGATCACGATCTGTGTCAGGCAGGTACAGCCGCAAAGTGCGTAGCCTGCGATCGTCAAGGTATCCTCTCGGATCGTGAAGCCGTCCGCCAAGGTCATCTCCGCTTTGATCAGATGTTTACCGATGTACAAAACGCCATCGTCCCAATTGCCCACGTCATTATAAAGCGCTGTTCCGTAGAAGGCAGATGCTTCCATGCGCAGTGCAACATCACAGAGCATCACATTTGCCAGGCTTGTGCAATCATAAAACGCATTTGCACCGAGGGATACTACGCTTTCAGGAATGATCATGTCGGTCAAGGCGCTGCACTTATAAAATGCGCCATAGGCAATATTCACCACACCATTGGGGATCGTGACGTTCGTCAGGCTATCGCATTTAGAAAATGCGTATTCGGCGATCGTCAGGGTATCCTCACGGATGTCATAAGCGCCTTCCAAAGTCTGTCTTGCCTTGATTAAATGCTTGCCGATATAGAGCACATCGCCGTCCCAATTTGCATCATCGTTGTAAAACGCCGTATAGCCGACAATATCCTGTCCGATGTTTCTCACGCTGTCAGGGATCGAGATGTTCGTTAGGCTGCTGCAGCCAAAAAATGCTTCTCTGCCGACAGTAGTCAAACCATCAGATAATACAGCGCTTTCAAGGCTTGTGCACCATGCAAAGGCAAAAATACCAAGATAGGTTACTCCGCTTCCGATGCTGATCGTCTGCAAATTGCTGCATTTTTCAAAGGCATAATCGCCGATATCCGTTACGCTGTCGGGAATCGTAACGCTCTTTAAGCTCTCGCAGCCATCAAAAGCGCTGACACCGATAAGTCTTACAGGAACGCCATCGATCTCTGCCGGAATGTTCGCAGATGTCACGGTCGCATCGCAGCGAGTGATCTTACCCGTTGCGGTGTCGAAATAGAGATTGCCGCCCTCAACGGCGTAAGCGATCTCGCTGTCTGTTGCAAATGCCTGTACAGGCAAAATGCTCAAAAGCATCACCAACGCAAGAGCAAAGCTCAATATCCTTCTTTTCATAAGATCAATCCTTTCTTTGTTGTTGATGCCTTGATGATACGCCGAAGATGTTATGAATTTGTTATGAAAAACAGTTTTTTTTCAATCATACAACTTCCGATTTATCGCTGAATTTCAAATTCTGAACTGTAAGGGAGGGTCATGACCCTCCCCTACAGTGGTGGATACGTTCTGTTCGATCAATCGGAATTTCATCAATATCTCTGATTAGGTTTTGGCGAGAAGGCGGGCTTTTTCGTTTTGTGCCTGCTTCAGCTCGATCTCTTCCGTCAGTCCCCACTCATTTTCGAGGAGGTCTATGATCCGGTCATAGGTCTGCGCCGCCATTCGATAATTACCCATGATCTGATAGATCTCAGCAATCCCTTGCAGCGCATCCATGAATCTCGGGCGCCGGGAGTCGCATTCGAAGTCACGCTCATAGTAGGAAATTGCAATTTCATAATCACACTTTTTTGCATAATACTGAGCCGCTTCAAAGAGGCAGCCTGTGTCGTGCGCATAAGTTTCCACCATATCTTCGATGATACGATCTGCGGATGCAGCATCGAAACGAGCCAAAGCGATATGCGCACGGTAGACAAACGCAAGAAACGGCTTAAAGCCCTTCAAGGCGCACAGACGATTTAAGACCTTCTCTGCTTCGTCGGCTCGGTGGTCAGCAATGAGATTGTCCAGCAGACACTCATAAGACAGTACGCTGTCGGGATTTGCCTTCACAAGCTCGGAATAAAATTCTATGGCTGCGGTGTGATTTGCTACGTTCCAATCCCAGGTGGTATGTCCCTCTGCCATTTGCAGCAGCCATTGGCAGCCTTTTTCGTTGGGTGACATTCGAACCGCATCTTTGGCATAACGGCGCACCTTCTGTGCGTAGGTGTTCATGCGATGCCAGTAAAGATTGGCGATCAAAGCCGTAGCACGCTCCTTTTGCTGCTCGTCGGAAAGCTGCGTTTTTAAGAATTCCTCGTATTCATAAAACACATCCCGGGGCAGCTCCTCCTCGACCTCCATGCGGTTTTCGATACGATTGAGCCGCTGCGATGCGGTCAGATCGAACAGATCATCAATGGTGACACCGAAGATTTCCGCCAAGAGAGGAAGCGTGGAGATGTCCGGCATTGCCACTGCATTTTCCCATTTTGAGATCGACTGCGGACCGATTCCAAGCTTTTGCGCCAGCTGCTCCTGCGTCAGAGCGGATTTGAAGCGCAGTTGTTTGATTTTCTTTCCAAGTTCCATAATTTTATACCTCCAAAAATGATTGTTGCGCTTGGCTTATGATAGAACATCATTCCGCAAAAAACCATAGCGCAGATTTCAAGCTGTGTTGCTTGTTGGTGGAGTTGCAAAATCCCCTGCTCTGATGAATATAAAAAGGACCCTCCGAACGGAGAGTCCTCAAATTTTATCATTACTTGCCCATGTTCATCTGCGCAGCGACCTCAGCAGCGAAGTCTTCCTGCTTCTTCTCGATGCCCTCGCCCTTCTCGAAGCGAACAGCATTGATGAACTTAACACAGCCGCCCAGAGCCTTTGCGGAAGCAGCGATATACTGCTCAACGCTCATGGAGCCGTCCTTAACGAAAGCCTGCTGCAGCAAGCAGTTCTCTTCGTAGAACTTGTTGATCTTGCCGGCTGCGATCTTTTCCTTGACAGCCTGGGGCTTGCCAGCCATCTTCTCGTCGTTGTCCATCTGTGCAACAAGGATCTTCTTCTCTTCTTCCAGAACCTCGTCAGAGACATCGCTCTTGTCCCAGAAACGGGGATTCAGAGCAGCGATCTGCATGGCAACGTCCTTACCAATGGTGGTAACGTCGATGTCGCCTTCAACAGCGAGGTTGACCAGAACGCCGATCTTGCCGCCTGCATGGACGTAGGGAACGCTGGTGTTCTCAGCAAAACGCTCGAAACGACGGATCTGCAGGTTCTCGCCGATGACCATGACCTTCTCGGGGATCATCTCGCCGACGGTCAGATCGGATTCGGGATACTTGCAAGCTTTCAAAGCTTCGAGGTCAGCCGGATTCTGCTTTGCAACGACAGCAGCGATCTGCTGAACGAAGTCAACGAAAACGGGGGTCTTGGAAGCGAAGTCGGTCTCAATGTTGACTTCGACCACAACGCCGATACCGTCGATCACAGCAGCGTAAGCCATGCCCTCAGCAGCGATTCTGCCGGACTTCTTAGCAGCCTTAGCAAGGCCCTTCTCACGGAGCCATTCAACAGCCTTGTCCATATCGCCGTCGGTTTCCTGCAAAGCCTTCTTGCAGTCCATCATGCCGACATTGGTCATTTCACGCAGGGTCTTAACATCAGCAGCAGTAAATGCCATAGTAATTTTCCTCCTAATTTTTCTTTTGAAAAATGCCCGTCATGCGGCGGGCATTATATGATAAATATTATTCCTCGGTAGCCTCGACAGCCTCAGCTGCGGGAGCCTCGGTGTTAGCCTCGCCCTGACGGCCTTCCTGGATAGCGTTTGCCATGGTAGCAACGATCAGGCGGATAGCGCGGATAGCGTCGTCATTGCCAGGGATGACATAGTCGATCTCGTCGGGATCGCAGTTGGTGTCAACGATTGCAACAACGGGGATGTGCAGCTTGCGAGCTTCGGCAATAGCGTTACGCTCCTTGCGGGGGTCAACGATAAACAGAGCGCCTGGGAGCTTCTTCATGGACTTAACGCCACCAAGATACTTCTCGAGCTTCTCGATCTCGCCTTCGTGCTTGATGACTTCCTTCTTGGGAAGCATAGCGAAGGTGCCGTCTTCCTGCATCTTGCGCAGCTGAGCAAGACGGTCGATACGGGTGCGCATGGTCTTGAAGTTGGTCATCATGCCGCCGAGCCAACGTGCATTGACGAAGTACTGGTCAACACGCTCTGCCTCTTCCTTGATAGCGTCCTGAGCCTGCTTCTTGGTGCCGACGAACAAAACGCTTTCACCGTTTGCAGCGAGCTCACGGATGAAGTTGTAAGCTTCCTCGATCTTCTTAACGGTCTTCTGCAGGTCAATGATGTAGATGCCGTTACGCTCCGTGTAGATGTAGGGAGCCATCTTGGGGTTCCAACGACGGGTCTGGTGACCGAAGTGGACGCCTGCCTCGAGCAGGCTCTTCATGGATACGACTGCCATTTTTGTTTCTCCTTTTCGTTTGTACCGCCGATTTGCTCATCTCCCCCGTCCACCGTTTTCAAAACGGCACTGGGACGGAGAATCCCAAATCGTGTGGTTTAGATAATGTCGCAGATTTTCTGCGCCGTACTATTATAGCGTGGCAATGTTGATTTTGCAAGTATTTTTTTGCAATTTTTTCACTTTTTTTCGTTAAAAAAAGTCTCGTTTCGGCCTCGGGAGGCAAAAGCTGTTCAAATCGCCCTCAACCAAGATGATGTCGTCTCCGATTCTTTTGATACAGCGCCACGGAATGACAAAATCTGACCGATTTCCGATCAAACCGAAGCACTTGCATTTGCACGGCACGATGATCGCCAAAATGCAGCCGTTGCAGGTGTCCACCTCCACATCTGACACAAATCCCAGCCTTGCGCCATCGCAAACATTGACCACCTCTTTGCATTTGAGTGTAGAAAAACGGTTGCCCATAGTCTCACCTCATGTTATACTATGTAAAAATACGAAAATTATTACAAATTTAGGAACGCACCTGCATTTTTTACGTCTATATTTTAAGGAGGGATCATTATGCGTGGAAAGAATAAGTGTAAAATTCTGAAAGAAATCCGTCAACAGATCGCAGACGAAAACGACATCCCCTTTGTTACGCAGGAGTGCAGCTTTCAAGGTGAGTGCAGGGGAACTTGTCCGAAATGTGAAGCAGAGCTGCGCTATCTGGAGCAGCAGCTTGAAAAACGCCGGCGTTTAGGAAAGCAGGTGACGATTGCGGCGTTGGCTGCAAGCCTGATCACAAGCTTGACCGGCTGCCCTGAGAAGGCAAATCCCGAAACGGTCGGCGACGTGCCCTATGAAGTTGTTGAAAGCACCACTGCATACAGCGATGAGACACCCGGCGCACCCTTGGCACCCGAAACCACCACCGATGCAAGCTGCGAAATCGGCACCGAGCTGACCGAAGAAAGCTCCGAGCTGATCGGAGAGGTTCCCGACACCACCGAGGAAATCTTTGAGTTGGAGGGCGATGTCGCCTATACAGAGCTGCAAGGCATGATCGCTGCAGAGGATCCAAGCGGTGACGAGTGAAAAATATCCGCTGCTCACACTGTCCCGTTTGCGCATGGAAATTGACGGCGAGGGCGTGACAACGCTGATTGCAGGGGCAGGTTGTCCTCTTGCGTGCAAATACTGCATCAACGAAACGGTTTTGAAAAGAGTACCGACCATACTCTCGCCGCAGGCGCTTTTTGATAGGGTAAAGTGCGATGATCTGTATTTTCAGGCAACAGGCGGCGGCGTGACCTTTGGCGGCGGCGAAGCGCTGTTACATGCGGAATTTATCCGAGAATTTCGCACGCTTTGCAAAGACCGATGGCGCATCTACGCCGAAACAAGCTTGAATGTACCGAACAAAAATATCCATATTGCAGCAGCTTGCGTTGACGGCTTCATCGTAGATATCAAGGATATGAACCCCGAAATTTACCGCAGCTATACCGGTGCGGACAATGCGCAGGTGATCGAAAATTTGAAGCTGCTGATCTCGCTTGTCGGGCAGGAAAAAATATTGGTGCGTGTGCCCTTGATCCCGAATTTCAATACTCCCGAAGATCAAGAGCGCAGCATCGCACAGCTCCGAAACCTCGGCATTACCCGCATCGATGCATTTTCATATACTGTCAAAAAGTAAGGCTCAGGCGTTTTCGCCTGAGCTTTTTTATCGAAAATGCACGACAGCCGCCATACAAGAACGCATCATTTATAAGATTTCGGACGATCTGTAAGACCAATCATATAATCTGCTGAAAGATTATAAAATCGGCAAAGCTTGACCAAATCCTCAATTTTCAGTTCCGCTCGTCCTGCCTCAATATGGTTGTAGCCCTGTTGTGATTTATTCAGCAGCGCTCCTACCGCAGCCTGCGTCAAGTCACGGTCCTCTCGTACGTTTCGAAGCCTTTCCCGATAGTCCATATTTATCCCCCCAAGATTGTTTGGCGTCATCGTAACATACTCAGTTTTTGAGTATTGACAATAACTCAAAGATTGAGTATAATTGATTGTAGAAATAAAAAACTAAGGGAGGGATCGTATGTTTTGCAGATATTGCGGCATGCAAAATTACGACAACGCAGCATTTTGCAATTACTGCGGCACACCGTTTACTGAAATGCGCCCAAAAAAGAGCAAAGCATTACCGATGATTCTGATCAGTTGTGCTATTGTTGTGATTATCACAGCCATTATAATAATATGTATTTCAAGCGGAAGCCGCCAATCAAGCACCGCTACTTCTCACGGCTTTCGCACACCCGAAGATGCTGCGCTTAACTGGCTGGAAGGAGTTTATAATAACAACTATGATTTGGTTGTCCAAACGATCTATCCAGACATGATTCACGATAATATTCAAAGAGACATATACAAGTTTCAACCGTCTTATATATAAAAATTCACGTAGAGGTATCACAAAATGGTGAAAATGTTACTGATGATGTCGCAGTGTGTGTTATTAAGATAGATGATAAGTGGTATTCCTTTATGGATTCCCGTGTTCTCGGCTATTATTTAGAAGATATATTAAGCGCTTTTGAGAAAGCTTCTTGACGCTTTTGAGGCTCAGGCGAAATCGCCTGAGCCTTTTTCTTTAGCCCCGAAGGGCAGGGTTCATATGATAGATATTTTTTTCGTTCAAGCGCTCACGCAGCTTTTCCATCGCCTCGCCGAAGCGCTGGAAATGCACGATCTCACGAGCACGCAGGAATTTGATTACATCGTTCACATCGGGATCATCGGACAAGCGCAGGATATTATCGTAGGTCGTGCGAGCTTTTTGCTCTGCTGCAACTGTGTAAGAACGACAGGCCCAAAAAACCAGTATTTATGCGGGTTTTCGGGATCGGCATTTTTGGGCAGCTGCAACCTCATAAGTGCAACATATCAAAAATTCCAGTGAATTTCGATGGGAACGTCTTTTGTTTTGGAAATTCTCTTGCCTACGGAAATGTAGTCAATGAGGATTTCCACCATCTCTCGGGTGAGGTGTTTGAGGTTTGTGTAACGCTCGATGATCTCTCTGCGGTTGTCGCCGACTTCGATTTTTACCTCGATTTCTTCGATCTGCTTACGCCCGTCCGAAATGAGTTTTTCAAGGCGGTCACGGTCAGCGATAAAGTCTTTAGACATCTCTGTATAATCAGCACCGCTGATGAGTCCTTTGACCTTATCCATGTACAGTTCCCGAATGCCCTTGGACAATTCTGCAACACGCTTTTCATAGGTGGCAATATTTTTGAGAATGCTGTCCTTCTGTGCTTGCAAATTATTGCAGAGCTCAATCTTCCTCTCCAAATCGTCCTTGTTCAGATACTCATTGGAAAGGCGGTTCAGCTCGTCGATCACCATTTGCTCCAATTTGTCAACCGAGATAAAGGAACCGATGCAGGCATCCTTCGCCACGTGACGGTTGGAGCATTGCAGATAGTGCTTGCCCCGATTTTTAGAGGAGCGCATCACATATCCGCAGTTGGCACATCGAGCCTTCCTTGCAAACAGACCGATGGTGCCCACGTCAAAGGGCTTTGCCCGTTCTTTCACCATCTTCTGCACTCTGTCCCAAAGTTCGCGGTCGATAATGGGTTCGTGCGTTCCCTCGACGATGTACCATTGGCTTTTGGGGCGAGGCTTGTTCTGCTTGGTCTTGTAGGAAATACTGCCGTATTTGCCCTGTACCATATTGCCGATGTAGATCTCGTTGACCAGCATATCGGAAATCGCAAAGTATTTCCACAGGGTACTGTTCCGGGCTTTGGGCTGTTTGTAACGCAGACCTTTCAGACGCTTGTATTCGGTTGGATTGGGGATGCCTCGGTCGTTGAGCATACGGGCGATTGCGGTCTTGCCGTAGCCCTGAGAAAAGAGGGTGAATACCTCGCGAACCACAGCGGCGGCTTCGTCATCGATGATCAGATGCCCCTTTTGATCGGGGTCTTTTTGGTACCCGTAAAGGGCAAAGGCACCGATATGGAATCCGTTTTCCCGTCTGTTTTTCAGAACACTGCGGATGTTGTCGGACATATCCTCCAAGTACCACTCGTTTACAAGTCCGTTGATCTGGCGGGACTTTTTGTTTCCCTTGTTGTCGGTGTCGGCATTGTCCACGATGCTGACAAAGCGGATGCCCCAAATGGGGAACAAGCCGTGGATGTACTTTTCCACCAGCTCCAGTTCACGGGTAAAACGGGATTGTGTCTTGCAGAGGATAATATCGAATTTTCTCGCTTCGGCGTGCTGCAGCAGACGGTTGAACTCCGGTCGGCGTCTGTCTGCACCAGCGTAGTCATCGTCACTGTAAATACAGTAGATCTCCCACCCCTGTTCGAGAGAGTATTGCACCAGCATCGCTTTTTGATTCTGAATGCTGCCCGAGTCGTCGGTTTCAACCTGCTTGTTTCTATCTTCTTCGGATAAGCGGCAATAAATAGCTACTTTCAATTTTCCATCTCCTTTTGAGATAGAACAAGCTGTTTCCACGTCCTTAAATCACAAGTAAAAATGCTTGCTCGCAAGGGCATTTTTACGCAGTGATTCAACAGTGCAACCGCGCAACGTGCGGTTACGGCGCAGCCGAAGGTTTGCAGTGCAAACCTTACTGCAACTGTTATACCATAAATGGTTCCTTTCGTCACGCCTTTTCGCAAAAGTGTTTGTCTTTCTCAATCGTATTGATAAGCTCGATCCACTTGTCGGTGAATTCGCGCTCGGTGGTGGTGCTTTCGCCGCTTTTGAAAACACTTTTAACGGTCGTAGATTTTTCGTTTTCTGCCATAATCTACTCCTTTCAAAATTGATACTACACTATATGAAAAGCGGCAAGTCCGCTATTCCGAAGTGTGTACCCGAAGGATGAAAAAGGAGATCCCATTTGGCAAGTAAAAACTCTCTGTCTGGTGTGACAGAGAGTTTAGTTGTCTCATAAGATTATTTATTTCTCAGAACAGATTTTGTGGTTTTAAGCACTTCTGCAAGTGACTTTAATTCTTCTTGAGAACAATCGGAAAGGATATCGTCAATCATCCTCACAGAAACATGGGAACTCTTTACCAAACTTCCGTATGCTATCTCATCAAGAGTAACTCCGAGAGCATTTGCGATATTTACCATTGTAGGAAGACTGAGTTTCGTTGCGGCTCGTTCTATATGCGAAATATTTGACGGCTCCACACCGGATTCTTCGGCAAGTTTTGCTTGTGTCCAACCTTTAGCTGTGCGAATTTCTTTTATTCGTTTGCCGATAGAAATATAATCAATACTCATAGTATTCACCTCATTAATTACGTTAATATTATTGTATATCCCATTCGGATATGATAAAATAACGTATATATCCTATTGGGATACTAAATAATATTTTTGCTATTTCTTTAGTGAATTATGCGTGAGGTGAGTATGTTGATTGAAAACATCTGCTGTTTCTTTGGACACAGAAAAATAAATGAAACCGAGAAACTAAAAGTCAAACTATACAAGACGATTGAAAGTCTTATTGTAAGTGAACGTGTTGATACCTTTCTGTTCGGCAGCAAAAGCCGTTTTAACGACCTTTGCCTTGAAATCGTCTCCAAACTTAAAGAAAAATACCCGAACATAAAACGAATTTATGTACGAGCAGAATTTCCGGTTATCAGTGACAACTATAAAGACTACCTTTTGGAGAGTTACGAAGATACCTACTACCCCGAAAGAATCATAGGTTCGGGCAGGGCAGCCTATGTTGAACGCAACTTTGAAATGATAAATCAAAGCCGTTTTTGTGTCGTTTATTATGATGAATCTTATGCCCCAATCACTCGCAAAAGTGGTACTAAAATCGCTCTTGATTACGCAACCAAACACAAAAAAGAAATCTTTATATTAGATTAGGAGAAAGAAACATGAGCAAAATGGAGATTTGCTACAACACGTCGTTATCGGTTGGAGATGATATCGAAAGCGGCAGACCTTGTTCTATTGTTTATTTTGACAAGAAGGGTAATGTAACCCATCAAGAAGATCACAACCTAGAAAACATCGAAATTTCAAAGTCAGCTCTTGAATCACTTGCCCGTGCGTTGTTGCCTGATATTCAAGAATACTTTTCCTCTGAAGAAGGCAAAAAAGCACTTGAAGAACTCAATAAGCAAAAGGAACAAGACGGCAAGAGAAAAAAGAAATAGTAGTGTTTTTGATAACAACGAGAGAATAACAAGGGGCATAACAAGGCGGAATGTTAGTGCAGTAACCGGTATGTTTTCATACCAATTTTAGAACTTTTTTATTTCCCCCTTATTTTAATTCAGTTTTGCAAAAACGGTTCCCCCTTTAGGATTAATGATAGAGGAATATTAATAAAAACCGGGTTCAATACCGGTTTGCATGGGGTTCACAGGTTTAAAAAGCGAAATGCACTCAGAAAAAACCGAAATTCACATATGATTTACACTGATTTATGACCTTTCTATCTAAAGTCATAGAAGATGATTTTCCCCTCCGGAATGATAAGATTTCGGAATGATTTTCTTTACAAATGATAAGAAAAAGCACAGACATTTTCGATATGATAAGAGGTAAATCCCCCCAATTTCGAAACGAGGGGCAAGAGTAGTCGTCCCGAAACGCTCCCGTCATTCCGAAAAGAAGTCATCCCATCATACCGAAAGGACGGTCAAGCGGTTATTTGAAAATGAACGGAATAATCCGTTATAAATCAAAAACGAATCTGGATGCAAATGATGCTCATAATCTTCATTCCGAAATGACGGTCATAAATTCCCGTTAGCGCCGATATGCCGAAAAGTAATTGAAATGTTCACAATTATGGAGTATAATCTTCTAATGATTATGAAACACAAACGGCAAGGGATGATACTATGAACGACAACAAAGAGATGCTGGGTACGGCACCGATCGGAAAGCTGCTGTTTAAGCTTGCGCTTCCCACGGTGGTGGCTCAGCTTATTAATATGCTTTACAACATCGTTGACCGCATTTACATCGGCCATATGCCCGGGGACGGTAGCCTTGCGCTGACAGGCGTTGGCGTATGTATGCCTATCATTATGATCATATCCGCTTTTGCGGCTCTCATCAGCTCCGGCGGCGCACCAAGGGCATCTATCTATATGGGCAAGGGCGATAACGAATCTGCCGAAAAGATCTTGGGCGGCTGTTTTACGCTTCAGCTCTTTCTCTCTGCAATCCTTACCGCCGTACTACTGATTTGGAATGAGGATCTGCTTTTGATGTTCGGCGCAAGCAAGAATACCATCGGCTATGCCACCGACTATATGAACATCTACGCTATCGGCACGATCTTCGTTCAGCTTACCCTCGGTATGGGTGCATTCATCACCGCCCAGGGCTTTGCCAAGATTGGTATGATGACGGTGCTCATCGGTGCGGTCAGTAACATTATTCTTGACCTCATCTTTATTTTCGCCTGTGATCTCGGCGTTAAGGGTGCGGCACTGGCTACCATCATTTCGCAGGCGATCTCCTGTGTTTGGGTGCTCAGCTTCCTGCGTGGAAAGAAGACCTACTTGATGCTCCAACGCAAGAATATGCGTATTAACGGAAAGCTTGTCCTCCCGTGCGTTGCGTTGGGTCTTTCTGCGTTCATTATGCAAAGCAGCGAAAGCGTGATCTCGGTCTGCTTTAATTCCTCGCTTCTCAAATACGGCGGCGACATTGCCGTGGGTGCAATGACAATCCTCACCAGCGTGATGCAGTTTGCAATGCTGCCTATGCAGGGTATCGCTCAGGGCGCACAGCCTATATCCAGCTATAACTACGGTGCGAAGAATACCGACCGTGTGAAAAAGACCTTCAGACTGCTTCTGACCTCCTGTGTCGTCTATTCCTTTGTCATCTGGGGTGCTATTATGCTGTTCCCCCAGGTGTTTGCGGGTATCTTTACGCCCGATAAAGAGTTGATCGACTTTACCGCAAATGCTCTGCGGATCTACTGTGGTGTGATGTGCATTTTCGGTATTCAGATCGCTTGCCAGATGACTTTCGTTTCCACCGGCAACGCACCCGGTTCCATCATCGTTGCCATCGTGCGTAAATTTGTCTTACTTTTGCCGTTTATTTATTTGATTCCCAATCTTGTGCAGGATAAGACGATGGGCGTTTACCTTGCCGAGCCGGTGGCAGATATCATAGCAGTAACCTTCACGGCAATCCTCTTTGCCGTTCAATTCAAAAAATCACTTAAAAAAGTAGAAACGGAGAAGATACAATGAAAATTGCAGTTACATATCAAAACGGACAGATCTTTCAGCACTTCGGTCATACCGCACAGTTTAAGCTCTACGAGGTAGAGGGCGGCAAAATTGTAAATACAGAAGTAATTGATACCAACGGCAGCGGCCACGGCGCATTGGCAGGACTTCTTTCTGCACTGAATGCAGACGTCCTCATTTGCGGTGGCATCGGCGGCGGTGCGCAGATAGCTCTGGCACAGGCAGGTATCAAGCTCTTCGGCGGTGTCTACGGTGATGCGGACGAAGCAGTGGAGGCATTCCTTGCAAACAGTTTGAACTATGATCCCGAAGCCAAGTGCGACCACCACGACCATCACCACGGCGAGGGCCACACCTGCGGTTCCCACGGCTGCGGCAGTAATTGCGGTTCTCACGGTTGTCATTAAATCAAAAAAGACGTTGCTTCGTTGCAACGTCTTTTACTTTATTAAGGGGAATATAAAGGGGTAAAAAGCGGAGGATAAAGAGGGGCATAATAAGGGGTATAACAAGGGGCATAGGCAGTATGGAAATATAGCAAATTCTGCACCAAACTCTTATCCCCCTTATTTACAAAATCGTTTTTAAAAATGCTTCCCCTTTAGGATTCGTGATAGTTCTTATATATCAAAAACAGGGTTCACGATGGGTTAAAACCCTGTTCACACCCTCTAAAAACGAGATTTCACCCAGAAAAAACGAAGTTCACATATGATTTACGCTGATTTATGACTTTTCTATCTAAAGTCTTAGAAGATGATTTTACTCCTCGGAATGATAGAATTTCGGAATGATTTTCTTTACAAATGATAAGAAAAAGCATAGACATTTTCGTGATGATAAGAGGTAAATTCCCCCTGATTCCGAAATGAGGGAGCAGGGACAGTCATCCCAAAAAGCACTCTGTCATTCCGAAAAGAAGTCCATCTCATCATACCGAAAGGATGGTCGCCTATCATATTGAAATGATGCGGATAAATCCGCAAGTAAATCAATAATAAATCTACATGGCTTTTTCAAATGACGGTCATTTAATCATTTTCAAATGAAGATGATTATCGTTTCGGAAAGAGGGCACTTATCATACCGAAACGCACATCATTAAAAATGATCCCATTAGGATTGTGACGGCACTCATATGCCGCAGAAGCGTATCTGAGCCGAGTTCGATTAAAATACAGGAATGTTTATCGTCACAACAATAGACTGCTTATAACAGCCGTGAGAGGCGTAATATATCCTCATTAACCGTTGCCGATCCGAGCAATCAATGGATAACGGTGCGGATTTACATTGCGACATACCAAAACTTGAAAAACTCAATATAATTTTGAAAATCGTTGAAATAATATTGAAAACATTAGCAAAACGTGGTATAATATATTGTAATTACATAATCCATATGAGGTGTTAAAAATGAAAAAAACAATAAACCCATACTCATTAATAGTTTCTTGTGTACTGGTCATCTTAGGTATCGTTTTGAATATTGTGGATATAGCCTACTTAAAAACAACAAGTAATGTTTGTGTAAACATAGGTTGTTCATTAATTGCATCAGGGCTAGTACTTCTTTTTTCTGCTATTTTGATAGACTATCATCAAGAATATCTTGCGTGGCATGAATGGAAACTAGAAAAAATCTTCAAAACGCGAGCTGAAAAGAATAATGAATCAGATCCCAAATTAGAGAGTCATCATGTAAAGCAGTTAGATGGAATCGCATTTGGATTAAGCTCATTTAGAAGTAACCGGAGCGAAGATGTTTTATTGTGTATGCAATCAGGGATGAATGTTCGTCTTTTGGTTATGGATCCCAATAGCGATTTTATAAAGCAAAGGGAAATCGAAGAAGGGGCTAGTGAAGGAAGTATCTCTCAATCTATTTTTAATTTAATCGATTGGGCAAACAACCTAAACAAACAGTCAAACAAAGGAAAAATAGAAATCAAACTATATAATGCAATGACATTGGATTTTTATTGGAGACTAGATGATGAAATCTATATCGGACCATATTTGTATGGCGTAGTTAGCCAACAAACAATTACATACAAATATATTAAAGGCGGAAAAGGTTTTTCTCTTTATTCGAAATATTTCGAAAAATTATGGAATGATGATAATTTCTCTTATAATATATAACAAGTCCATATTATAAGGAACATATTTTCGGTATCATACAAATCGTTATATAAATTTTACTTTTACTAACCTTCGGAGGTTTCCTATGGCTATCAGTTACAATAAATTGTGGAAATTACTTATTGATAGAGGACTCAAGAAAACCGAGCTTGTTAAGCTATCGGGCATCACTTCCAACGCTATGGCGAAGATGGGCAGGAATGAATCTGTTCAGGTGGACACCCTGGGCAAGGTTTGTGCTGCCCTTGGTTGCAATGTGGACGACATTATGGAGTTCGTCCCCGATGAAGCGAAGGGGGACAAATAGATGACACCGGAAAATAAACTTGGCATCACAAGCTCTCCCGAACTTGCAGAAGCGGAGGAGCGCATCAGCAAGAAGAAAGCGTTAGAGCTGTTTGAAAACGGCGTTCTGGACAGCTTGGAGGCAGGTACGACCGCTTCGCTGAAAGCCATCCATAAATATCTCTTTGACGAGATCTACGACTTTGCCGGCGAGCTTCGTACAGTTAATATCGCAAAGGGAAACTTCCGTTTCGCTCCGCTGATGTATCTGGAAGCGGCACTTGCCAACATCGACAAGATGCCCCACTCCAACTTTGATGAGATCGTGGAGAAGTACGTGGAAATGAATATTGCCCATCCCTTCCGTGAGGGCAATGGTAGAAGCACCCGCATCTGGCTGGATTGCATCTTTAAGAAGGAGATCGGCAAGGTGGTCGATTGGAGCAAGGTGGATAAAGAGGATTACCTGCTTGCAATGGAGCGCAGTCCCATTAAGGATATCGAGATCAAACATATCTTGAAAAACGCCCTGACCAACGATATCCATAGCCGCGAGGTCTATATGAAGGGCATCGACCACAGCTACTATTACGAGGGTTATACAACCTTCAAGACGGAAGATTTACGATAACGAAACGAGGTTCAGATATGTCAGACGAAATGAAATGGCAATATGATCTGGAAGAATATATAAGGCAAGGCGAACCCGGAAAGGTTGAAAAGAGTGAGGCTTGGCAGACTGCCATCGGTCTGCAGGCTGTTGACGGGCTGAAAACCTCTGAATACTTGCTGGATACTGCCAAGGAGCATATCGAGGGAAATATCACCATCGACGAGGCGCAGAAGCGTATTCAGAGCTATTACGAACAGCGTGATGTGCGTACCGAGGTGGAGGACAACACCAAAGAGGCAGATATCGTTTCCGCACGGATTGCAAAGCTCCTGGGCGAAAAGAGTTTTCAGTTTTCTCCGGCGGAGTGGATGACCATTCATCGCAGATTATTTGACGGCGTGTTCAAGCACGCCGGTCAGATCCGTCAGTACAACATCACCAAAAAGGAGTGGGTGCTGAACGGCGACACGGTGATCTATGCGGACTTCAACAGCATCCGTGACACTTTGGATTACGACTTTGCGACTGAAAAGCATTTTTCCTATGAGGGACTGTCGGTGGAGGCATCGGTCAGACATTTAGCAAAGTTTGCGTCGGATATCTGGCAGATCCATCCCTTCTGCGAGGGCAACACCAGAGCCACCGCTGTGTTTATGATCAAGTATATGAAGACCTTCGGCTTCAAGGTGAACAATGACGCCTTTGAGAAGAACTCTTGGTATTTCCGTAATGCCCTGGTTCGTGCCAACTACAACAATCTGCAAAAGGGTATCCATTCCACAACGAAATTTTTGGAAATGTTCTTCGGCAACCTTCTGCTTGGCACCAATCACGAGCTGAAAAACAGATTTATGCACGTGGACTATGTGGCAGAGGGTGATTCCAAAAGTATTAAAACCGAGATTCCAAAGTATCAATTTGATACTTTGGAAGAACTGGCGATCTTGAAATTGGTCGCAAAGAACCCAACCATTAAGCAGCAAGAAATCGCCGAAGCCACCGGAAAATCCATTGCTACTGTAAAGCGGCTGATGAAATCCCTGCAGGATAAGAAATTTATCCGCCGTGAAAGCGGCAAACGCTACGGCAAATGGGAAGTTTTGGTTTTTAGATAGTTAAAACACACCCCCCGATATTGCTTGTCCTAAATGGATATTTAGCAGTATCGGGGGTGTTTTCTTTTCTCCGGAAACAGCTTGTCCTATCGTGAATTTTGTAAAAAATAGTGTAAAATAGGGTCAAGTTGTTCTTATGTGATTGCAGGTATGCCATTTTTGCAAAAAGTCTCAAAGTGCCAAAAACCCAGTCATATCAAGGGTTTTCGGGCTTTTTGAAAGTGTGGTTGTTCTTTGGCGGTCGTGGCATCTGCGCCCATATCCTCTGCCAAATCCGTGATCGGATCGCCCTTGACCTGCATCATCGCAGCAGACCACGGCGTTCCGCTTGCCGCTTGCGGATAAACGCTCTGCGTATGATCGACAAAATATTGAGCAAAGCCGTCAGCCTTGCGCTGTTCATCAGTAAGCTTTCTCGTGAGCTGATGCACGATTGTGCCCACCATCTCAAGGTGCCCAAGTTCTTCCGTGCCAATGTCCGTTAAAAGTCCCTTCAGCTCGGGATAGGGCATCGAATATCTCTGTGACAGATAGCGCAGCGATGCTCCCAACTCCCCATCGGGACCACCGTATTGACTGATAATGATGCTTGCAAGCTTCGGGTTGCAGTTTTTGATTTTTACGGGGTATTGCAGCTTTTTTTCATAGACAAACATGTTCAGCCCTCCTCTTTGTTGGCGGCATATTCCCACGGCCACGGGTCTTTGAGCCAACGGTACTTATCGTCCATCGCCGCTGCCCTCTGCGTGAGCGGACCGTGCATTTTTTCATATGCCTCCCGACCCTTTTGATACAGCTCGGCATAGCTGCGGAAGAGTGCAAAAGCATCCCGATCATCCGCATGCGTATCCAAATATTCGCCAAGCTCCGTGAGCGCAAAGGCAAGTGTTTGCAGCTCGTGAAGGTGTGTTTGGCTGAGAGAGCCCTCATTCACCATTCCCATATAGGGAAGATCCAAACCCGGGAAAAGCGTTCCTCTTACAACGCCCTGTTTTGCAGGATAAGTTCTCGGATTATTCCGCTGGAACGGCACAAACGGAGTTGCAAGCGGTGCGCTGGCAGGAAGGATCCCACATTCTTCGCATGCTTCATTTTCACGATTGCGCCCGTCTCTCATTTGCTGCATTCTCGTTTCCAAATCAAATTCCTCCTTTCGGGAGCGATCGCCCCTTTTCAGCCTATGTTGCAGGCATTGTTTCGGTTCCTATTTTTGCAAAAAACGACATGCTGCAAGTTTGTTCTGCGAAATTGGAAGAAAAGTATTGAAAAAAATTTTTTCGCGATATATAATGATAATAGCAACTCATTACAACCGTCGAAAGGAGCTACTTATGGATATCAAAGCAAAAATTTCCGACATCGTTGATAAGATCAAGAGCAATCCTTCTTTGAAGGACGATTTTACCAAGGACCCTGAGAAGACCATCGAAAAGCTGATCGGCGTAGACATTCCCGACGGCGTAGCTGACAAGGTCGTTGACGGCGTTAAGGCTGCACTGGCGAGTGACCAGCTCTCCGGCATTGCAGGAAAGATCAAAGGTTTATTCTAAAAAATAAAGATAGGAGAATTGTTATGGGTAAATTCGTTATTCGCAAAACCGCAACCGGTATCAAGTTCGATCTGAAGGCCGGCAATGGCGAGGTCATTGCAACATCCGAGGTTTACGAAAGTGAAGCTGCTTGCCGCAACGGCATCGAGAGCGTTCAGAAGAACGCACCTATCGCTGCGGTGGAGGATCAGAGCGTTGAAGGCTTCGCCACTGAAAAGTGCCCGAAGTTCGAGCTTTATATCGACAAGGCAGGGGAGTTCCGTTTCCGCCTGAAGGCAAAGAACGGGCAGGTCATCGCTGTCAGCGAGGGATATAAGGCAATCGCTTCCTGCAAAAACGGCATCGAGTCCGTGAAAAAGAACGCTCAGGACGCAGATATTATTGAAGCATAAGAGCATATAATACTGTTTCTTGATAAAATGGTTTGAAAACCATTTTATTGCAGGATGAACATCCTGCACCGCCTGTGGCGGCAAGAAAAGCATTGTACAACATTCTTGTCGGCTACGCCGCCACCCACTCGCAGAGCGGGTAATAAAACGATGAAACCGTTTTATTAAAAATTAGTATAAAAACGACTTAGGCTGATCCAGCCTAAGTCGTTTTTTGTATCAACGCTCTGACATTGGGATATACTCTTTGTGGCGAATGAGAGGTTTATAAGCCGGTCGGTAGATTCGACCGCCGGTCAACGCCTCTTCCATGCGGTGTGCGCACCAGCCTGTGATTCTTGCGATGGCGAACAGTGGCGTAAACAGCTCAGGTGGGATATCCAGCATCTGATAAATCAAGCCGGAATACATATCCACATTGGCGCACATTGCCTTTTCATTGCCCGTTACCTCCGCAAAGACCAGCGGTGTGATGCGTTCAATTGCTTCCAACAGTTCCAACTCATCGAGCATTCCTCTCTGCTCGGCAAGCTTTCTGGCACTGCGCTTCAAGATCACCGCTCGAGGATCGGAAAGCGTATAGATCGCATGCCCCATGCCATAGACAAGTCCGCTGTGATCGCTGACCTCTTTGCGTAAAATTCTTGCAATATATGCGGCGATCTGATCATCGTCCTTCCAGTTGCGGACGTTTTTCTTAAACTCCTCAAACTGGCGCAAAACTTGTGCATTCGCACCACCATGCTTCGGACCCTTCAAGGAGCCGACTGCGGCGGCAATTGCGGAATAGGTATCTGTTCCTGTCGAAGCCACGCTTCTGCAGGAGAAGGTCGAATTGTTACCGCCGCCATGCTCGGCATGGCACACCAAGCAGAGGTCTAACAGCCTTGCTTCCTCCATCGTGTACTGCTTATCCGGACGGATCATTCGCAGGAAATTTTCCGCAGCGGACAAGGAGGCATCGGGTCTGTGCAAATAGAGGCTGTCATTGTCGAAATAATGCCGCTTCACAACATAGGCATAAGCGACGATGATAGGGAAGCGGGCAACCAACTCGATAGACTGGCGCATCATGTTTTCCACGGAGACTTCGTCTGGGTTGGGGTCGGAGGAATAGAGCGTCAGCACCGAACGTCCAAGCTTGTTCATCACATCGTTGCTCGGATGCTTGATGATCATGTCCTCGACAAAATGATCGGGAAGCGCTGTATAATCATTCAAAAGCGATGCAAATTTCACATACTGATCCGTGTCGGGCAGATGACCGAACAGCAGTAGGTAAGCAACCTCGGTAAAGCCGAAACGACTCTCCCGAATGTAGGCATCGACCAAATCCGCAAGATCATATCCACGGTAGACCAATCGACCTTCGATCGGTTCACGGTCACCGTCAATGACATGATAGCCCATAACATTGCCGATTTTGGTGCAGCCGACCATGACACCTGTGCCGTCGTCGTTACGCAAGCCCCGCTTGATCAAACTATTTGTGCGCGCCTCCATGGTCAAGCTGTTATGAATCTTATAATCCGTGCATAAAGTGTGAAGGAAGTCCGTTGCACGCTCTGATGTCAAAATACTCTCTGCCATACAATCACCTCGTTTTCTGAATATTTTACCAAAAAAAATAAATGCCGTCAAGAATTTTATGGGAGGAACCAATGAAACGATCTATAATTTACATTCTCTTTACAATTCTCATTGCAGCAGGTGCCTTTTTGATTCCAAGGCTGATCAGGGAATATCATGAAAGCAGTATTATGCCAACCGAAGAAACGGAGCCTGTTGTTTTGGAAAGTGAATTTGACCGCTCACTGACGCTGCGGATCAAGTTCGCCGATGGCGTTGAGGAAATGAGCTTGCAGGAATATCTGATCGGCGTACTCAGTGCGGAAATGCCAGAGGACTTCCCGATCGAAGCGCAAAAAGCGCAGGCAGTTGCAGCTCGCACCTTTGCCTTAAAACAATCACAGGCAAGAAAGCACATCGATGCCGATGTCTGCACAAGCCCTGCTTGCTGTCAAGGGTGGAGCAGCAACCAGAATGAAATTGCCGCTGAAGCGGTTTTGCAAACAGATGGACTTGTGATCACCTATGACAACAAGCTGATCGATGCGACCTATTTTTCCTGCTGCGGAAGCCGAACTGAGGCAGCCGTTGCCGTTTGGGGCGGTGAAATTCCCTATCTGCAATCGGTAGAGAGTCCCGATGAAAGCGATGCGCCGAGATATTCCGAGGAAGTGGTTTTAGACGCTTCCTATTTTGCGCAAACGCTGACCGAGCATTATCCGCTCATCGTCTTAGACGGCTCGCCGGAAAATTGGTTCGGCAAGATCAGCTATACCAGAGGCGGCGGTATTGATACGGCGCAGATTGGTGGCGTCGAAATTTCGGGCACAGATCTCAGAACGATATTCTCTCTGCGCTCGACACAGATCGATTTTGATCTCATTGGTGATGACATCAGGATCACGACCTACGGCTTCGGTCACCGTGTCGGCATGAGCCAATACGGCGCCAAAGCCCTGGCAGAGGCAGATTGCAAATTTGATGACATTCTGAAGCACTATTATCAAAATATCGAGCTGCAGCAGCTTTGCATGAAAAAAACGTCTCCTCCGAACCCGGAAGAGACGTTATTTTTCGAAGCAATTAAGCACCCATGGTGACGACCATGGAAGCAAACAGGGTCAGCAGAACGAAAGCACCTGCAACCCACTTGGTGATGCGAGCAAGCTTCGCTTCCTTGGTTGCGGTCTTGTTCTTGCCGAAAAAGTTGTCAGAATTGCCTGCAATTGCGCCAAGGCCGTTCTCCTTGCCACTTTGCATCATGATAATGGCGATCAGTGCAATACAAGAAATAATCTGCATAATCAGAAGAGCAATTTCCATTTTAACCTCCGTAAAACTACCGCAATTGCGGCATGCGGTACGCCGTAATGACGTTCTTGCGAACGAATATATACACAACAATAGGTATTTTAACACACAAGTGCAATTTTTTCAAGCACTATTTTCAATTTTTACAATTATTTTGTCGCCCAGGTTCCTGTTGCCGCACATGTCAGGTATGCATTGATGAAACCGTCAATATCGCCGTCCATTACCGCATTGATATTGGTCATTTCGTAAGCGGTACGGGTGTCCTTGGCAAGCGTATAGGGCATGAAAACGTAAGAACGGATCTGGCTGCCCCATTCGATCTTCTGCTGTACGCCCTTGATATCGGAGATTTTTTCCAAATGCTCACGTTCCTTGATTTCAACAAGCTTTGAACGAAGCATGCGCATACAGTTCTCTTTGTTTTGGAACTGATCACGCTGTGTCTGGCAAGCAACCACGATGCCGGTCGGCTTGTGGGTCAGACGAACAGCGGAGGAGGTCTTGTTGATGTGCTGACCGCCTGCACCGGAGGAACGGTAGACCTGCATCTCGATATCCTCCGGACGGATCTCAACTTCGACATCATCATCGATCTCTGGAATGACCTCAACTGCGGAGAACGACGTATGCCGTCTTCCGGCTGCATCAAACGGAGAAACACGCACCAAACGATGCACGCCGGCTTCACTCTTGAGGAAGCCATACGCATTTTCGCCCTCGATCATGATGTCCGCAGACTTGAGCCCTGCTTCATCTCCGTCAAGGTAGTCCAAAATTTTATAGGTATAGCCGTGTGCCTCTGCCCAACGGGTATACATACGGTAGAGCATATAGCACCAATCCTGTGCCTCGGTGCCGCCTGCGCCTGCATGGAAGGAGAGAAGCGCATTGTTGCGATCATATTCTCCCGTCAAAAGGGTCTCCAAACGGGCAGCCTCCATCGCAGATTCCAGCTTTCCATAGCTATCGACCAATTCCTCAAGCATGGAGTCATCATTCTCCTCCAAAGCCATCTCACAAATGGTCATCAGATCCTCCCACGAGGAAACCATGTCCGCATATTTGTCTCTCTTTGTCTCCAGATTCTTCGTGCGCATGACCGCCTTCTGTGAACGTGCAGGATCATCCCAGAAACCGGGAGATTCTGCCATAGCATGCAGACGCTCAAGCTCATCCAAAAGGCTCTGTGGCAAATAAGCAGCCTTCAGCTCCTCTAACTTTGGCTTCAGGTCGTTCAGCTTCACCTTGTATTCATCAAATTGAATCATATCAATCGCTCCATCACAAAAATTTCCTTATACAGTATACCCCAAAGTTTGCATTCTGTAAAGAGAAATTTTCAGTTTTTCCGCCATCCAAACGAACCCGAAGCCAAGCTGCCGATGCTGAGTGCGCTTGCAATGGACTTGTTTTGTGCGCCAGTGCAAAGCGCCAATAAGAAAAGCAAGGATTTTGCGGAAAAACCGAAAAATCCTTGCATTCGAGCAACCGTTATTTCACAATCGCAGCAACGGCAGCCTCTATCTGTGTCGTGTCAAGCTCGTCTGCCTTACCGTTGTCGCATTTTTCTGCGACCGTCGGATCGATCGGAAGTCTTGCCAAAACCGGCAGGTGGTATTCCTCTGCAATCTCTTGGATATGGCTCTTGCCAAACAGCTCATGCTTCGCTCCGCAATCAGCGCAGCGGAAATAGCTGTAATTTTCCACCAAGCCAAGCACAGGAACGTTCATCATGTTTGCCATCCTGACCGCCTTGGAAACGATCATGCCGACGAGCTCCTGCGGTGATGTGACGATGATCACACCGTCGATGGGCAGGGATTGGAACACCGTCAGCGGAACATCGCCCGTTCCGGGAGGCATATCCACAAACATATAATCCACATTGTCCCAAATCACATCTGTCCAAAACTGCTTGACAGCGCCTGCAATGATCGGACCACGCCACAAAACAGGATCGCTCTCGTTATCCAGCATGAGATTGATCGACATGATCTGAATCCCGTTTTTGCTCAGCGCAGGATAGATGCCATCGTCATCTGCCATACACTGCCCGACACCGAAGCTTTTGGGAATGGACGGACCGGTAATATCCGCATCCAAAATGGCAGTACGCTTTCCCGCTCTTTGCATCGCCGTTGCCAGCATGCTCGTCACGGTGCTCTTGCCGACGCCGCCCTTACCCGAAACGACGGCATATACCTTCTTTACGCTCGATTTGGCGTGAAGCTCGGCAAGCAGGCTCTCCTGCTTACGTTCGCCGCAGCTTTCACCGCAGCTTGCGCAATTGCCGCTGCATTGTTCACTCATAGTTGCACACTCCTTTATTCTTCCAGTGCAGCGGCGGCTTCTTCCCACTGCTGCATCAGGTCATCCAATTTTGTTTCCTCTTTCTGACGTTCTTGCGTCAGGCGCATCAGCTCCTGATAGTCAGACGCCGCATTTTCCAGCGCCGCATCAAGCTCCGCCATCACCTGCTCCTGCGAAGCGATCTCTCGCTCCAAACGCCGCACAAGCTTTTCCAGCTCCTTGCTGCCGATGATCTTGGCAGGCTTTTCTTTTTTCTTCTGGGGTTGGAACTGCGGCGCAGTTTCATGCTCCTTAATTGAACGATATTTTGCATAGCCGCATGGAAAATCCCGAATTTTGCCGTTCTCCAGCTCCCAAATACGGCTTGCAAATTTGTCCACAAAATAGCGGTCATGCGAAACGAAGATCAGCGTTCCCTCGTATTCCTCGATCGCACATTCCACCCATTCTCTTGAAGCAACATCCAAATGGTTCGTCGGCTCGTCCAGGATCAAAAGATTGATTTTCTCATCCATCAGCATGCAAAGCCTGAGCCTTGACTGCTCGCCGCCCGAAAGCGTTCCGACGGTCTTAAACACGTCCTCGCCCGAGAAGAGAAATGCGCCCAAACGGTCACGCGCCGATTGCGGCGTACATTTTTTCTCATAGAGCATCGTATCGTAAAGCGTTCTCTCGGGATGCGAAAAGTGCATCACCTGCGGCAGGTAAGCCGACTTGACGGACGGTCCGAATTTGATCTTCCCTTCCCCTGCCAGCTCTCCGAGAAGTACACGCAAAAATGTCGTTTTTCCTGTGCCGTTGTCGCCCAAAAGCGCAATGCGTTCACCGCCGCGCACCGTCAGCTCCACATCAGAAAACAGCGTTCGTTCGCCAAAGCTTTTCGACAAATTTTTGACGCTCAACACCTCGTCGCCGTGAAATTCCTTTTCTCCGAACCGGGCTCGCATGGTCTTCTCGGTGCGGGGGCGTTCGGTTTTCTCAATGCGCTCCATGCGGTGCTGGATCGACATCGCTCTGCGATAGAGCACACGGTTGTTGATGCCCCAGCCCTTCATGCGCTCGACCGTGTAGCCGAGCTGCTTCAGCTTCGCCTGCTCCTGCTCGTATTGTTTGAGCTGACGGTTAAAGCGCTCCTGCTTTTCCTGCAGATAGAAGGTGTAATTGCCGCTGTAAAATTCCGCCTTTCCGGCTGAAATTTCAATGATGCGGTCAACTACCCGATCCAGGAAAAAACGGTCATGGGAGATCGTCAATACCGTACCCTTGAATTTCAGAATATATTCCTCAAGCCACTCCACGCTTTTCAGATCCAAATGGTTGGTCGGCTCGTCCAACAGCAAAATATCCGTTTTTTCCAGCAACAATCTTCCGAGGTTCACACGGGTCTTTTCGCCGCCGGAAAGTCGGTCAAATTCCTGCGCACGCATCTGCATTGGGATTCCCAAGCCGTTGCAAATTTTATCAACCTGTGTATCCTGCTCGTAGCCTCCACCGGTCAAATAAGCATTGCTCAAGCTGTCATATTCATCCAAAAGCGCCTTCGGTGCCGAAGCAGTCAGCTTTTGCTCCAAAGCCTCCATTTTTGTCCGCAAGCGCTCAAGGTTGGCAAAGGCAGTTCTCAAAACCATCTCCACCGTATAGCCCTGCGGATAATGCGGAATCTGAGAGATCAAGCCAATGCGTTTGTGCGCTGTGATCATGATCTCTCCCTCATCGGGAAAAAGCTCCCCCGTCAGAAGCCGAAACAGCGTTGTTTTGCCGCAGCCGTTTCGTCCCATGATGCCGACACATTCGCCCTCGTGGATATCAAAGCTCATACCATCCAGAAGCGTGTCTCCGACCTCAAACGATTTGACCAGGTTTTTTACCGAAATCTCAATCATGATTTACTCCGTATCTTTGTTCAAATTCCTCGTAGCTCATCAGAAGATTCAGCGCCTCCAAAAAGGCATTACTGCCCAAATGCTCCGGCAAATTCAAATCAAGCTGAAGCTCCTTGCGCTTAGCGCTGCTGCTGCTTCCTCCGGATAGACCTGCGAGAAATAAATCTGTCTTCGTAATTCGGCGCACAGGCTCGGACGCTTCCTCCACCTGTACCCCCGCGTTTTCAAGCGCTTTGCGCAGAATTTCCCTGCTCATACCTTCCACGCCGAGCTTTCCCTCCTTACCGCCGTGCGCCTTGCGCCGCTCCTTGCCGTAAACATCGGGAATATAAGCGTGCAGTACATGTTCCTTCGGCAAAGCGCCCTTCAAAAAATTGCGGATCACAAAGCCTGCGCCATCGGAATCTGTCAAGATCACAAGCCCACGCTCCTGCGCCACACGGCGCAAAAACGCCAATAATTTTTTATCCTTCATAATGCCGAAGCCGTTGGTCTCAAAAATCGGCGCATCCACGATCTGAGAAAGCGTATTCTTGTCGTATCTGCCCTCAACGACGATGGCTTGGCGCAGCTTAATCATTGCTTGCCTCCTGTGCCAATTGCAAAATCAGCATCTCAACCAAGCGCTGTCCCTCATCATAGGAGGTCTTGAGCTTGTAGTCGGTATCACAGCAAAGCAGCACCGCACGGTTGCAAAAGCGTTCTGAAAATCTGCGAGCCTGCGTCATCGTTTTTCCTGCGGCGTATGACTGCAATGAACAGACACCTGCCAGCTCATCGGCATTTTTCAAAATCTTTGCCGCTCTGAGCCTGCGCATTTGACCCCCGATGGCAGCAACGATCGGGATCGGCTCCGTCTGCATCTTGAACATCACATGCAGCCGTTCAATGGCAAGGTCAAATCTTCGCTCTGCCATCGCATCGGTCAGCTCGAACACGATCGCCTCCAATGTCGGCTCAACCACCGCATCGACATCTTCACGCACGATCATCTCAGCGCCGCTGTAGCTGCAAATCTTCTCGATCTCCATCAAAAGTCTCGTCATGGAGCTGCCTGTCAAACCAATAAGGTAATTGCACAAATCAGCGGAAATGCTTTTTCCGTGGTCCTTAAAATGGCGCACGATCCATGGGCGAAGCTCGGTCTCGCTCTGATATTTATACTCTGCCAAAACCGCAGTTTTTTCCAAGGTTTTCCACAGCTTTTTCCGCTTATCCGGCTTAAAATCGTTATAAACCATCACAAGACAGCAATAATCCGGAAGGTCGCTCAAAAGCTCGCTGAGCTGTTGCGTTTCCTCCTCGTTCAGCGCAAACAAATCCACCTCATCGATTTCCACAAGCGAGCGGTCTGCCATCATCGGCAGTGCCTCCAGACTGTCAAACAGAAGCTGCAAAGAAAAATTCTCACTCGTCAGACGATGATAATTAAAATCCGCCGTCAAATCGTCCAAAAGCTGCTTTTTTACCTGCTCGTGGTAGTATCGGCGCAGATAGTCCTCTTCTCCAAAGATGATATAAAATCGCCCGAGCGTTTTATTTTTCAAATCATTTTTCAGCTGTTCGCCTCCGGCAGAAGTACCGGTCGCCTTTTTTGCCATAGCCTACCTCGTAATTGTAATCTCACCGTTGAGATCGGTGCAATAAACACTCGCACCAACGGCAGAAATTCGTTCCAAAACCTCCTGCGACGGATGCCCGTAGGAGTTCTCCCCCACGGAGATCAGCACCGCTTGCGGCTGTGTTTTTCGCAAAAGTGCAGGAGATGTTGAATATTTTGAACCATGATGCCCTGCCACAAGGATCTCCACCTGCGGCAGGTTATGGGTTTTTAACAATTCATGCTCCGCATCGATGCTCATGTCTCCCGTGACAAGTATATCACATTCTCCCATCGACAGCAATGCACAAAGTCCCTCATTGTCAGAATCATCGGAAACAGGCGCCATCAGCTCGATTTTTGCATCTTCCGCCTCCAATGTCATATCCTGCATCACAAAGCAAATCTCAACACCGGCATTCTCCGCCGCTGCGATCACCTCTTCACGGCGTCCTGCATCATGCGAAATATCCGGCAGGAATAAATATTGGACCTTAATGCGTTCAAAAAGCTGCTCTGCGCCGCAGGTATGATCCTTGTCAAAATGCGTCAAAATCAGCGCATCAAGCTCCCGATGCCCATAGCTGAGCAAGGCTCTTGCTGCCGTTTCTCCATCGGCATCGCCGCTGTCACCGCCGCAATCGACCATGGCGGTAAAATCGCCGCTTTGCAGCAAAATACTCTGCCCCTGTCCGACATCAAGCATCGTTACGCTTCCCTCTGGCACGTCCAAAAGGCTGAAGCCGATGGCGCACAGCAAGGTCGCAGCCGTTGCCGCAAATAGATCTCTGAGCTTTCGTTCCTTGCGCAAAAGCAGGAAAAACGCCAGCATCATATACGCAGCCACGAGCCATGCCGCAAAGTAGGGACTGTCTGCCTCGACCGCCGAGAACGGAAGTGCAGCCAAAATCTCCATCACATACATAACCAGGCGGATCGCCCACGAAAGCAGCCACGCAAGCGCAATTCCAAACGGCGTAACGATCCCCGCAATCAAGATCGCAAAGCCCGATGTGAAGATCAGGCTGATCAGATTCAAAAGAAGCAAATTCGCCAACGGTGAAATCAGGGAGATCGTCCCGAAGGTGATCGCCGTGATCGGCAGCGTCAGCACCATCGCTGAAAGCGAGGTGGAAAAATTCACACTACAGGTACGCAAAAATTTCTGCGAAAGAGAATCCTTCCTGCTTCGTATTTTTCCTATGATTTTGTTGTGCAGCTTCGATGCAAAGAGGAAAATCCCTGCCATTGATAAGAAGGATAGCTGCAAGCCCAGGTTTGCAATCGCCCACGGATTGCCCAGCAGGATCACAAACAGCGCAAAGCTCAATGTGGTCGCAGGATCATTCTCCCGCTTAAAAATCGGCGCAAGCAGCAAAATCGTGTTCATGATCACCGCTCGTGTGACAGAGGGTGCAAAGCCCAGCATCGCAGCGAAGACAAGCATTGCGACAATCCCGCAGATCGCAGCAAGGCGCTTTTTAGGGATCAGCAACATAAAAAATCCGACAAGCAGTGAAACATGCATTCCCGAAACAGAAAACACATGCGACAACCCCGTAGTGGACATTTGGCTGCGCACAGCATAATGAATGCCATCTTTCTCGCCGGTCAAAAGCGCACACATAAAGCCCTCGGTATCCTGCGGAAAAAGGGTAGTGATGCGCTGACGGATCACATGCGCCCAGTGAGCCGGCAAATCGCCAAGCGGGATCTCTTTCGCCGTTTCAATCCTCGGCTCCTCATTCGGAAACGCCAAAAGCGAAATATCCCTCGATTGGAAATACAAATTCTCCTCGTCACCGCTGCCGCGAGAAACATCGACCACCTCTGCCTGCAGGGTCACACGGTCTCCGGCTTTAAGAAGCTGTAATCGCCGTTGAGATACAGCAGCATCGTACCGCCGCCGACGCTCGTTTCCATGCGATAACCGTACTGCGTCTTTTCCGGATAGTTGCTGAGCGTCGTTTGCACAAGCACGTCCTCGCCGCATAATTCACGCAACGGCGCAATTTTCATCGCTTCATAGCCATAGCTCCACACAAGTCCGATCGCCATCGCCACGGCTGCGATCCTGCAACGCTTTGCCGCATTGTTTTTCAGGAAGAGCAAGAGCATCGCAGCAGACAACAGCGCAATGCTAAACAGAAGCGCCGTCTTCGGCGAAAGCAGCCAAATATAGGCTGCACAAGCCGCTGCAAAGCTGCAAGAAAATATTGCAAGCTTACGCATATGCTCTCCCTCCTCATAGGCTCAAAAGGTGGGATGCGATCACCCCACCTTTTGCATTCGTTAGTTAAAGCTGCCCAGCTCCTTGCCGCCAAGGACATGGAAATGCAGATGATCCACCGTCTGACCTGCATCCTTGCCGCAATTGGTCACGACACGGAAACCATCGGAGAAGCCAATGACACTTGTCAGCTTACGGATCACGCCGAAAATATGGCCGATCAGCGCCTCCTGCTCCTCGTAGATCTTGTTCGCACCGGTCAAATGCTCCTTCGGGATGACCAAAAAATGCTGCGGAGCCATCGGCGCAATGTCATAAAATGCCAAGCAGCGCTCGTCTTCATAAATCTTTTTCGAGGAAATCTCCCCTGCGATAATTTTACAAAAAATGCAGTTTTCCATCTGTCTCTCCTCACGCAATATGCGTTGTAACAAAGTTGTCAACGATCGCAAGCGCATCGTCAAGCTTGGTCAGGTCCTTGCCGCCGCCCATGGCACTGTCGGGCTTGCCGCCGCCGCTGCCACCGCAGACAGCACTGACCTCCTTGATCAGCATACCTGCCTTAATGCCGGCAGCGATAGCATCCTTACCACATACTGCAAGCAGCGTAATCTTCTCACCTTGAGTCGTTGCCAAAACAGCAACCGCCTTCGGCTCACGGTCACGGATAAAGTCGCCCATCTTGCGCAGGTCGTTTGCCGCAATATCATTTCTGAGGACGGTCAAAACCTTCAGACCGTTAACCTCCCTGGCAGCAAACAGGCAGCGCTCGATATCGCCCGTGAAGAGCTTATCCTTCATCTTGTCGATATCCTGCTTTAGCTCCTTCATTTCCACCATCACGCTGTGCGCACGGTGGATGAGTTCCTTCGGCGTGGTCTTGAGTTCGTCCGCTGCGTCGATAAGCATGCGGTTTGCATTCTCAAACTGATTGAGCACGGTCTTTCCGGTGTAAGCCTCGATGCGGCGCACGCCGGAAGCAACAGATGCCTCAGAAAGAATACGGAACGGACCAACCTTTGCAGTATTGTCCAAATGTGTACCGCCGCAGAATTCCAAAGAGTCGTCACCCATCTTGACCACGCGGACAGTATCGCCGTACTTTTCGCCAAAGAGTGCCGTTGCCCCAAGCTTCTTTGCTTCTTCGATCGGCAGAACGAGAGTTTCAACATCGATGCCGTTAAGGACCATATCCATCACTTCACTATTGATCTCGAGCATCTCCTGCGGTGTCACTGCGGAGAAATGCGTGAAGTCAAAGCGCAGGTGATCCGGCTCGACCAGAGAGCCTGCCTGATGGCAATGCTCGCCCAAAACACGGCTCAGTGCCGTCTGCAGCAGGTGCGTTGCCGTATGCGCTCTGCGGATCGCCTTACGGCGCTGATCGTCGTAAGAAACGCTGTAGGCTTCTCCAACCTTCAAGCAGCCACTAACGACCTTGCCATAGTGCATATACTTTCCGCCCTTGTTCTTCTGAACATCATGGACTTCAAAGCGACCGTCATTATTTTCAATCACGCCATGGTCAGCCACCTGACCGCCCATCTCGGCGTACATCGTGGTTTGATCCAAAACGACAATAGCTTCCACGCCCTCGCCGATCTCTTCACGGAATTCTTCGTCTGCAACGATGGCAAGAATCTTGCCTTCGCACTTGTCATTGTCATAGCCGACAAATTCGGTAGAGGGCATATCCTGGCCGAAATCAATGCCTGCCCAGCCTAGATCTCCCAATGCCTTGCGAGCCTCACGGGCACGCACCTTCTGCTCCTGCATGAGCGCCTTAAAGCCCTCTTCATCAACCTCCATTCCCTCTTCCTTCGCCATCTCGATGGTCAGATCGATCGGGAATCCATAGGTATCATAGAGCTTGAAAGCATCGGCGCCTGCAAAAACAGTTTCGTTCTTTTCCTTATGTGCTGCGAGCATCTCGGAGAAAATACGCATACCGCCGTCGATGGTCTTTGCAAAATTCTCCTCTTCCACACGCACGACACGAATGATATAATCCGCACGTTCACGCAGGTCGGAATAGTGCCCCTCATTTTCCTGAATGACCGTCGGAACGACGTCGCACAGGAAGGGCTTATTCACGCCCAAAAGCTTTCCATGACGAGCTGCACGTCTTAACAGTCTGCGCAGAACATAGCCACGACCCTCATTCGAAGGCAGAACACCGTCACAGATCATAAAGGTCGATGCACGGATATGGTCGGTGATCACACGCAGAGAAACGTCCTTCTCACGACTCATGCCATAGCTTGCGCCGGTGATCTCGGTGACCTTGTTTGTGATGTTCATCACCGTATCGACATCGAACAGACTCGGTACATCCTGACATGCAACAGCCAAACGCTCCAAGCCCATGCCGGTGTCGATGTTCTTCTGTGCAAGATCGGTATAATTGCCCTGACCGTCATTGTCAAATTGGGAGAAAACGTTGTTCCAAACCTCCATGTAGCGGTCGCAATCGCAGCCGACAACACAATCGGGCTTGCCGCAGCCGTACTTCTCGCCACGGTCATAGTATACCTCGGAACAGGGACCGCACGGACCGGAGCCATGCTCCCAGAAATTGTCTGCCTTGCCAAAGCGGTAAATGCGGTCGGCAGCAATGCCGATCTCCTTGTTCCAAATCTCAAATGCCTCATCGTCATTTTCATAGACGGAGGGATAAAGCCTGTCAGCCTCCAGACCGCAGACCTCGGTCAAAAATTCCCAGCACCATGCGATCGCTTCATGCTTGAAATAATCACCAAAAGAGAAATTGCCCAGCATTTCGAAATATGTGCCGTGACGTGCGGTGTGACCGATGTTGTCGATGTCACCGGTACGGATGCACTTCTGGCAGGTGCAAACTCTGCGGCGAGGCGGTGTGACCTCACCCTTGAAATAGGGCTTCATCGGCGCCATGCCGGAATTGATGAGCAGAAGCGAAGCATCGTTCTGCGGAATCAGGGAAAAGCTGGGAAGACGCAGATGTCCCTTGTCCTCAAAGTACGACAAAAACATCTCACGCAATTCATTTACGCCGTATTTTTTCGTTGCCATATAAAATATCCTCCGTTTTTAAGATAAAAAAGAAACCTCGCCCCATGTATAGGGGCGAGGAAATTCGCGGTACCACCCTAATTCGCCTTGCGGCATCTTAGTCATCCCTTAACGCAGATGAAGCGTTCTGCTCATCGCAGACAGCTCGGAAGTGGCGGTTCATACCTCGTGACCGCAGGGCTTACACCCTCCCCTGCTCGCTGATGCCGTTGGCATAAATTAGCTTCCTCAACGCATATTTCGCATTTTACGCTACTATTTTAACAGCTAATTCTTGTTTTGTCAATGCTTTTTGCAAAAAAGGAGCACCGAATTTCAGCGCTCCTTTCATCTGCACGATCAAATCTCGGCAACAGCCTCAACTTCGACCAAAACGCCCTTCGGAAGTGCGCAAACTGCGACGCAGCTTCTTGCAGGCTTTTCGGTGAAATACTTGGCGTAGACCTCGTTAAATGCGGCAAAATTGCCCATATCCGTCAGGAAACAAAGGGTCTTGACGGTCTTTGCGGTCGAAGAGCCTGCTTCTTCCAAAACAGCCTTCAAATTCTGCATAACCTGCTCGGTCTGCCCGGTGATATCCTGCGCCTCGACATTGCCCGTCTTCGGGTCAATGGGAATCTGACCAGAGGTGAATACCAGATTGCCGACCTTCATTGCCTGGCTGTAGGGTCCGATGGCTGCCGGTGCATTTTCAGTGAAGATTTTTTCCATGATCATAGCTCCATTTCCTAATAAGATATATTCATCATAACAGGAAAGACCGGAAAAGTCAATTCTCAAATTATTTCTCCCAATTGTTACTTGCGAATCGGCAAAAAATGCGTTATTATATCCATGGGTGATCATGATGTCGTATTCCGAAGCGCAAAAAGAGGCAACCGCACGATACAACAAAAAAGCATATGACCGCATCAGCGTTGTCGTTCCGAAGGGGCAGAGGCAGGCGCTGAGTGATTTTGCAAAAAAGCAGGGCAAAAGTCTGAACCGTTTCATCCTCGATGCCGTAGAAGCGCAGATGAAAAACGAAAAATAAAACAGGTGATTTCCACTATGGGAAGTCACCTGTTTTGATTGTTATGCACTTAATTCGATCCGTGAACGGATATATTCAGGCACCTCGTGCTGTGCAATGTTCAGCACCAGTGCAAACTCGTCATTCAAAAGCTTCTCCGCATCTCGGAGCATCTGCTCATCTCCCGTGCGCAAATGCTTTCCACCTCTTTGCAGCTGCTCACGGCGCAGATACAGCGTGCGGATCAGGCGCAGCAGCCAAAGGCGTTCGCCGCCGATCAAAATCTTCTGATATTCCAACTTGCGTTCGTTCGCATCCTCGATCCACACAAGCTCCTCCAACGGTGCCTCTTGCAATATTTGCAAAATTTCCTCCTTGGAAAGCACAGGGCGCATTTTTGAAAGCAGATGTGCATTATCCTCCGGCACAAAAATTGTCGAATGTGGGCGGAACACAGGTCTTAAAACATAATAAGAAGCTCTGGTATGCCCGACCTTCATCTTTTTTCGCTCTTCAATGGTGCAAACACCCTCCATCCCGTAAAGCACGGTCTGACCGATCTGAAACATACTGTTACTCCTTTCCGACCACATTAGTCCCTAATTATATTATACCATTTTTTCAAATAATTACCATGGTCAAAATCCACAAATTTCAAGATTTTTTCATCTCTGCACAACTTTCCAAAATATACAATGTGCTGTAAATTCCTTGATGGCAATTGCAAGACTTGCATTTTGGGGCTTCATCGGATATGATAGAAAAAAGGAGGTTTTCCATGAAACGATATTCACAGACAAGAATTCCACTCGGTGCAGACGGACTTCTGCCACGCACAGGCTTGGCAGTCGGTCAGAGTGCACCGCATGTTTTGATCCCCGGCGATCCGCATCGCAGCAAAAAGATCTCCACATTCTTCAAGAATGCTGAATTCACCGCCCACAGAGGTACCTTTGCAACCTACACGGGGCACACAGATAACGGCACCTCCATTGCTGTCACGAGCAGTGGCATGGGTTCTTCCTGCGTTGCAGCAGCCTTGGAGGAACTGGCGGATGCAGGCGCAAAAACCGTCATCCGGGTCGGCACCTGTGGCGGTGTTCAGCCGTGGATGCAGCCCGGCAGGATCGTCATTGCAAGCGGCTGTGTGCGTGGCGAGGGCGCAAGCTACGAGCTTGTACCGCCTGAATTTCCTGCGGTTGCCGATCCCTTTGTGGTAGCTGCGCTGCAACAAGCCGCAAAAGAAATGGGCGAAGATGCCTTGGTCGGTCTGTACCGCAGCCATGACGCTTTCTACATGGAGTCCAAGGCTGCACATCCCGGTCTGCGTGAGAGAATGCAGAAATGGATCGACACCGGCGTTTTGGTCGTTGAGAACGAAAGCGGTACGCTCTTCACCTATTCGCATCTGCTCGGGCTTCGTGCCGGTTGCGTTTGCGTAGCGTTGGGCTCGATGTTTGCAGACCCGAACGCAAAGCAAACCACGATCTACGGCGCATATTCCGACCCTGATTTTTTGGCGAAGCGAATCGAGATGGCTTCACGCATTGCCATTCGTGCCGCTGAGATTCTTGAGGAGGTGGCAAAATGAGCTTTCAAAGTGTAAAACTGACCCACAACGATGGCACAATGCACCATTTGGGCATTGATGAGAGCATGGTTGCCCCCAAGGTCATCATCACGCCAGATCCTTTGCAGATTCCCTTCTATGCTGAGCTGCTCGACAATGCCAAAAAAGTCGGAGAATACCGCGAATATGTTACATATACCGGTGATTATCAGGGCGAAAAGTTGAGTGTTATGAGCTGTGGTACAGGCTGTATGCCGGTTGCCATTGCCATTGAGGAGCTGAATCATCTCGGTGTCAAGGAAGTCATCAAGATCGCCTGCTGCCCTGCCATTCAGCCCGAAATTGAAGTTGGGACCTTGCACGCAGCCTCCGGTGCAGTTCGTGGAGAATTTGCCAGCCGTGAATATATCGACGTTTCCTACCCTGCGGTTGCCGATATGGAGCTGCTCGGAAGATTGTTGAAGGTCGGTGTTTCGCAGGTCGGTATTTTCCGCAGCCACGATTGCACCAGCTTGGAAACGCCTTGGGCGATCGGCGGTAAGGAGCGCATCGAAGCATGGTCCCGTTTGGGCGTTGACGTGATCGACGGCGAAAGCAGCGCTATGTTTGTCATCGCTTCCATTCTCAAGGTCAAAACCGCCTCTCTTGCACTGATCACGGAAAACTACGTCACAGGCGAAAAGTCCGATAACGCCGAGGAGCTGAAAAAGCAGCTTTTCCGCACCGCCGCAAATGCGCTTTGTGCAAAAAACCGAGGTAATTCTAATGAAAGAAGCTTTATTGATAAAAAATACTTTGCTGCCGAATTTTGAAGATCTGACGACTGAAAAATCGGATATTTTGGTCGAAAACGGTCGTTTTTCCAAAATTGCGCCAAGCATCGATGCAAATTGCAGTACGCTCGATGCGCAGCAAAAGCTGATCCTGCCGGGCATGGCAGACATCCATACGCACATGGTTCAAAGCCTGACCAAGGGACCTTTGGACGATCTGAATATCACGCATTGGCTGACAAAAATGCTCTCTGCGCAGTGGTCGTTAAATGAAGAAGAATGGTATTACGGTGTTCTGCTCGGCTGCCTGCAAAGTTTGCGCTTTGGCGTGACCGCAATCAATGAGATGACCTACTTCCCCCACATTGATGCCGTTGTGCAGGCTTATCAGGATGCCGGCATTCGTGCGACATTTGGCATCGGTGCAACCGATTTTGCCGAAAATGATCAGATCAAGATCACGAGTATCGATGAATGCCTGCGCCAAGCGGAATATTTATATGACAAGTGGCATTGCAAGGGTCTTCTGCGCACTGCTGCCGTTCCACAGGGACGTCCTGCCTGCACGGCGGAGCTGATGGTGGAACTGAAAAAATTCGCCCGTGAAAGAGGCTTGGTCTACCATACGCATTTGGCAGAAGGCGCTTTTGAAACCGACCGTATCCGCAAAATGACAGGCAGAGGCGAAGCAGAAGAATTGGGCTATCTGGGCGTTTTGGACGAAAATACTATTTTGGCGCACAGCATTTGGCTCTCCGATGAGGAAATACAGCTTTTGGCAGACACAAAAGCTGTCGTTGCCCATTGTCCCTCCACCAACATGAAGCTCTCCGACGGCGCTCCGAGAATTGCTCAAATGCTCAAAGCAGGTGTGCGTGTCGGCTTCGGCTGTGACGGTGAGGCGTCGAGTGCAAACCGTGATCTGCTGCGTGAGGCAAGACACGGAAGCTATCTGCAAAAGGTCTTGACGCTCGATGCGACCGTAATGCCGGCAAATCAGTGCTATCAAATGCTGACGAAAAACGCTATGCAGGCTCTGGGCTATCAGGATCTCGGGATGATCGAAGTCGGTGCGCAGGCAGATTTTTCCTTGGTCAAGACCGACGATATCTGTACCACCAACCGCCGCAGAATTTTGACGAATCTTCTCTACGCAGGCAGTGGCTATCAAATTGACACAGTCTATGTCGCAGGCAAGAGCGTATTTGAAAACGGGAAATTCCTGCATCACGATATCGGAAAGGTTTTGGAAAAATGCGAGAAGATTCTATCGGATCTGGAACAGCGGATGTGATCTTCGAAGACGAAGACCTTGTTGTCTGCATTAAGCCCCGAGGCGTTCTCTCCTGCGCAGATGCCTCGGGCAAAAAAAGCATGAACGATCTGCTTGCACCGAGAAAAGTTTATCCGATCCACCGTTTGGATCGTGAAGTAAGCGGCATCATGGTCTTCGCCAAAAACGAAAAAACCGCCGCATTTCTATCCAATGCAGACGGTTTTGTGAAGGAATATATCGCTCGTTGTGAAGGGTCTCTTCCAGGCGAGGGAGAAATGGTCGATCTTTTATACCACGACCGTTTCAAGAACAAAACCTACGTGGTCAAGCGCAAGCGGGGCGGTGTCAGGGAAGCGAGGCTCTCTTACCGTGTTCTTTCCGAAAAAGACGGTGTTTCCACGGTACAAGTACGGCTTTTTACCGGCAGAACGCATCAAATCCGAGTGCAATTTGCCTCTCGCGGCTGTCCTCTTTGCGGTGATCGGAAATACGGTGCGAAAAGTAACGGTGAGATCGGCTTGACCGCTTACCGTTTGACCTTCCCCCATCCGAGCGGAGAATTGCTCACATTCGAACTTTGATATACGAAAATCCTCTTTTGCCAAGTAGACAAAAGAGGATTTTTATTGGCAGCGGGTGAAGGATTCGAACCCTCACAAACGGAGTCAGAGTCCGGTGTGCTACCGTTACACAAACCCGCTATTTGCCTGCGTCAAAACGCATATCTAATTATATGCAGTTTTTTGAAAAAGTCAAGCACTTTTTTTGATTTTTCCAAAAAAATTTTACAGAAGCATTTGCAGGTCTTTCAGTGTTCGGATCTCAAACTCAGGAACGATGTCGTTTCTCCCGCTTTTTTGCCTGGGATTGAACCAGCAGGTGTGGATGCCGGCATTCAAGCCGCCCCGGATATCGCTGGTCAGGCTGTCTCCGATAATGATCGTCTTGTCGGGCTCGAAATTTTCAATCCTGGCAAAGCAATAATCAAAATATTCCTTTTCCGGCTTATGATGACCTGTGGTTTCGGAAATAAAAATACTCTTAAAATAATGGCTGATATTCGCACTTTCCAAACGGGTATTTTGCGTGGCTGCAACGCCGTTTGAGGCGATATAGAGATCATATTTCGGATACAGATATTCCAAAAGCTCGATGGCACCTTCGACAAAATAATGCCCAACACCCAAATAGCCACGGTAGATAATTTCGCAATGCTGCGCATCGATCTTCACGCCCAGCTCCTCAAACAGAATCTCAAAGCGCCGAATCAAAACCTCGTCACGGTTGAGCTCTCCACGCTCGAAAGCCTCCCATTGACTGATGTTGATTTGGCTGTAGCGTTCGATCAACCGATCCGTCGGCTCCAAACCGACGTCACGAAACGCCTTGGCAATGGCAACACGCTCTGCGGCGCCGAAATCCAAAATGGTATCGTCCAAATCCAATAAAATCGTCTGAAACATCATATCTCCTATCTGTTCTTAGCGGCAAGCAGGGCATTGCTCAGTTTGGCAAAGCCGGCAATATCCAGTGTTTCACCGCGTACGTTGGCGCTGAATCCGCACGAGGCGATCAGCTGTGTCAGAATCTGCTTGTCAAATTCCGCAAAATTGGCGGACAGGCAATTCAAAAGTGTTTTTCTGCGCATAGAAAATGCGGCACGAACCGTGCGGAAGAACATGGATTCGTCATCGATCTGCGCAGGGGTCGGGCGCACCTTGAGACATACAACGGCGCTTGTGACCTTGGGTTGCGGAATAAAACAGTGCGCAGGTACGTCAAAAAGCAGCTCAGGCTCTGCATAGTAGTTGCAAAGCACTGTAAAGGCAGAATAATCCGCACTGCCTGCCTTTGCGCAGATGCGCAGAGCGACCTCCTTTTGCACCATGACGGTCACGGAGGAAAAACACTTGCTTTCCAACAGCTTCGTTAAAACAGGGGAGGTGATGTAGTACGGCAGATTTGCGCAGGCGGTCGGGCGCAGACCCTTTGCCCTTTGCGCAAGCAGCTCAGGCAGATCGACCTTCATCGCATCGGTAAAGATGATCTCAAGATTGTCAAATTCTCCGACCGTCTCGGATAAAACAGGCTTTAGTGTTGTATCAAGCTCCAGGGCAATGACCTTGCCTGCGCGCTTGCACAGCTCCTGTGTCAAAGGACCAAAGCCGGGACCGATCTCCACGGCGCAGCAGGAGGCATCGATGCCGCTTTCGTCCACGATGCGCTCAGGCACCCATCGTTGGGTCAGAAAGTTTTGCCCCTTGGATTTGGAAAAATGGAAATTGTGCTTTGCCAACAGTGCCTTGATTTGCTGTATATTGCATACATCGATCATAAATTCACCACCAAATAAAAACTGCTTCTCTGCTATTTTAACAGAGAAGCAGTGATTTTGCAATTACGAATTATCTTCCAGGAAATAAACCGTGCAGCTTCTGACGCCAAACTCGTAGCAGTCTGCAATGGTGTCGAAGTACAGATCGATGCGATGCCCCTTGATACCGCCGCCGATATCCTCAGCGGTGCAGTAGCCATAGACATATTCGCCATCGTTGGAAACAACGTACATCTTGGTTCCGAGGGGAATGACCTTGGGATCGACGGCGATCGCACCGACGCGTGCCAAGGTGCCGGAATAGCAGATGCCGGTCTCACCCTCGCAGGAATATGCGGTTGCGGATACCTGCATGGTGCCGGTGAAGGTATAGCTCGTGCCGTTGGAGGTGGTGATGACATTGTCCGTGATCGTGTACTTGGGCGCATCGTTTTCACGCACACGGTATTCCGGCTCATCCGGCTGCTCCACGATGCTGCTTTGCGGTCCCCGAATGATCAGAGCATTGACCGTCTCGGTGCGTACGGTCTCGTCCAAGAGCACACGGGAGGTCTCCTTGCCGTTTTCGCTCGAAACCTGCATCTTGCGGTGCACAACGCCATTGACACCCTCGATCAGGACGATCTCCTCACCGGGAGCGAGCGTAGGATCATCATAATAGTTTGTCTCGTAGGGAATGACCTCGTCATATTCATAGACCTGGGTTCCTCTGCGGACAATCTCGATGATCATGCCATCGTGCGTGAAGGAATCGGTTTCGTAAGAAACGGAATCGTTTGCACTGAGTGTGATGCCGAGGCGCTCGAGCAATTCTCCAACGGTTCCGCCGTATGTACCGATCTGACTTTCCTTGCCCCGGTTGATTACGGTGACCAGTTGCATTCTCTGAATCGTGATGCTGCTCACGCCATCATTATAGGTTGTGGTGTAGGTATCCTCGTTGCTCAGTGTGATTCCAACTTCCTGCAAAACTTCATCGGGGTCGTTGCTGTAGGACTGGTGAACGGTCACATTATCGCCGTCGGTGATAACATAGCTGTTCTGCGCAAAGACCGACTGAGAAAGCAAAATCGCCAAAATGGATACGATCAAAAAGATCGCAAGCAGACGATGCTTCCATGGCTTCGGCGCTTGATTTTCATTTCTGTGCATCAGAGTAACTCCTTTCCTCAAGTGATGATTTGAGTTTGAAACCATTGTAACTTTATTGTAATGGTATAACAATTATAACATTTTTTATTGATTTGTCAAGCTTTTTATTCAAAAAAAGGAATATACCTAACTTTTTCAAAATTATGGAATCGAAGTTCAGAACAAGATAGCCACAGAAAAATTATTTTCTATCACAATATCTTGTGTAATGGTTACAAAATAGTTAACATAATTCCGTAAAAAAGAAACCATTTGACAATCGACAAAAAAAGTGGTATATTGGGCGTGTGAAAATGGCTGTGAGAAAGAATTGTGCTATTTTTCGGCTGCACAGAGAGGGAGCGGTTGGTGCGAGCTCCTGCATCCGTATAGTGCAAAACCGCTTTTGAGCTGCCCTCCTGAACATAGTAGGGAGGGACGGGTGCGCCCGTTATTGCGCCAACGAGCGGCAGTTGGAACAAACTGCAAGCAGGGTGGAACCGTGGGATTTTTCTCACCCCTGATTTTTCAGGGGTGATTTTTTGTTGCCCCTTATCATGAAAAGGAGGAAATATCATGTCCGAAGAAAATCTGTACACCTTTGAAAACGAAGCCTACCGCAAAACCTATTGGCATACCTGCTCTCACATCATGGCGCAGGCGGTCAAGCGCCTGTATCCGCAGGTGAAGCTTGCCATCGGTCCGTCCATTGACAACGGCTTCTACTACGACTTCGATTCCGACTTCTCCTTCACGCAGGAGCATCTGGATGCCATCGAGGCTGAGATGAAGAAGATCTGCAAGGAGCGTCTGCGTTTAGAGCGCAGTGAGAAGCCCCGCGCAGAGGCGATCGCTTACATGGAAGCGCTGGGCGAGCCTTATAAGGTCGAGCTGATCAATGATCTTCCCGAGGATGCCGTCATCTCGTTCTATACGCAGGGCGAGTTCACCGATCTGTGCGCAGGTCCCCACGTCGATACGACCGGCAGAATCAAGCACAACGGCTTTAAGCTGACGCAGTGCTGCGGCGCTTATTGGAGAGGCGATTCCAACCGCAAGATGCTGCAAAGAATCTACGGCGTTGCCTTCCCGAGCAAAGACGAGCTGGAGGAATACCTCAAGCAGCAGGAGGAAGCACGCAAGCGTGATCATAACAAGCTGGGTCGTGAGCTGGAATTTTTCACCACCGTTGATGTCATCGGTCAGGGCTTGCCGATCCTGCTTCCCAAGGGCGCAAGGGTCATTCAGCTCCTGCAGCGCTGGGTTGAGGATGAGGAGCAGAAGCGTGGCTATCTTTTGACCAAAACGCCGCTGATGGCAAAGAGCGATCTTTATAAAATTTCCGGACACTGGGACCATTACCGCAACGGCATGTTCGTTATGGGCGATCCCGACGAGGACGGCAAGGAGTGCTTCGCAATGCGTCCGATGACCTGCCCGTTCCAGTATCAGGTATTTTTGAACCGGGCACGCTCCTACCGTGATCTGCCCATGCGTCTGGGCGAGACATCCACCTTGTTCCGCAACGAGGATTCCGGCGAGATGCACGGCTTGATCCGTGTGCGCCAGTTCACCATTTCCGAAGGTCACCTGATCCTCCGTCCGGAGCAGCTGGAGGAGGAGTTCAAGGGCTGCCTGGAGCTGGCAAAGTATTGCCTGGAAACCGTCGGCATGCTGGAAAACTGCACCTTCCGCTTCTCTCAGTGGGATCCGAACAATACCGCAAAGTATATCGGCACGCCCGAGCAGTGGGATGAGGCACAGACCGCCATGGGCAAGATCCTGGACGATCTCGGCATCGACTACACCATCGGCATTGACGAGGCTGCCTTCTACGGTCCGAAGCTCGATATCCAATATAAGAATGTATTCGGCAAAGAGGATACCATCGTCACCATCCAGGTTGACCAGCTTCTGGCGGAGCAGTTCGGCATGGAATATACCGATGTCGATGGCAGGAAGCGTCGTCCGTATATCATTCACCGTACCTCTCTGGGCTGCTACGAGCGTACGCTGGCTTACCTGATCGAGCGTTATGCAGGCGCACTGCCTCTGTGGATGATGCCCACGCAGGTCAAGGTTCTTCCGATCACCGACCGTGCGCATGAGTACACCAGGAACCTCGTGGAGAAGTTGGACGCCGTCGGCATCCGTGCCGAGGGCGACTATCGCTCCGAAAAGCTCGGCTACAAGATCCGTGAGGCGCAGCTGCAGAAGATCCCGTATATGCTGGTCGTCGGTGACCGTGATATCGACAACGGCACGGTTTCCGTCCGCACCCGTGGCGGTGAGGATCTGGGCGCAATGTCTCCCGATGATTTTATTGCAAAGTGCCTGATGGAGATCGCTGCCAAGAAGAAGGACTAATCAGAATATAATTCAAACCACGGGTCGAAATTGCTCGGCTCGTGGTTTTTGCTATGATTTTTTGAAAAGATATGATATAATATCCAAAAAGCGCTTGAAAGGAGATATACAATGGAGAATTATGTAAACTTTGCTGTGGAAAAAACAGTCGAATTGCTTGCCATCGACAGCCCCACGGGGTATACGCACGAGGCGGAGGAATATGTGCTGAAGGAATTTTCTGCGCTCGGCTTTGCGGCAAAACGCACGACAAAGGGCGGCATCCTGATCGATTTGGGCGGTGAGGATGCGAACGACGGGCTGCTTTTGGAAGCGCATGCGGATACGCTCGGCGGCATGGTTGCCGAGATCAAGGGCAGCGGCAGATTGCGCATCGTCAAGGTCGGCGGCATGAATGCCAACAATGCCGAGGCGGAAAATTGCCGTGTTGTGACCAAGTTTCACGGTGCGTATGAGGGAACCTTGCAGCTTTGCAACGCTTCCATTCACGTCAATTCCGATTATGACAGTGCCAAGAGAAGCTTTGACACAACGGAGGTCGTTTTGGATGAATGCGTGGAAAATGCCGACGATGTCAAAAAATTAGGCATCAGTGTGGGCGATTATGTCTGCTTTGAGCCTCGCACCCGTGTGACAAAAAGCGGATATATCAAGAGCCGTTTCCTGGATGACAAGCTCTCGGTCGGTATTTTGCTTGGCTTTGCCAAATATTTGGCAGACAATAGCTTAAAACCTGCACGCCGTGTTTATGTCCATATCACGGTCTATGAGGAAGTCGGTCACGGCGGCGCGGCAAGCGTTCCCGAAGGCGTAACGGAGGCAATTTCTGTAGATATGGGCTGCGTGGGAGACGGCTTGCAGTGTACGGAGCGTCAGGTTTCCATCTGCGCCAAGGACTCCGGCGGTCCTTATAGCTACGAGGTCGTCAAGAAGCTCATTGCAGCGGCGCAGAAGGAAAATGCAGACTATGCCGTGGACATCTATCCGCATTACGGCTCGGATGTTGAGGCAACGTTGAGTGCAGGCTATGATATCCGTCACGGCTTGATCGGCGCAGGTGTCTATGCCTCGCACGGCTATGAGCGCAGCCATAAAGACGGCGTTCTCAACACCCTGCGGGTTCTGAAGGGATATCTGTTCTGATGAAAAAAAGATATTGGGTTCCTGCTCTGATGTTGCTCGGTGCAGGCTTGTTCTGTTATTTCTTCGTCTATGGCTATCAGTTTACGGGCGGGCTGCTTTGTGCGTTGGGTGCTGTTCGGTTTGCATTCGGACTTTTGAATCTTTGCAGACGTAAAATTTTCAGCATCATTTTCTCTGTCTGCTTCTGCGCCGGAATCATTCTGATGATCGCAACGGGTATTTGGATTGGCTTGAATATGGGAGGCAGCGAGCAGCCACAGGCAGAATATGCCGTGGTTTTGGGCGCAGGTGTCAACGGCACAGCTCCCAGCCAATCGCTGAAAGAGCGCATCGATGCCGCTTTGCACTATGCACAGGAATATCCGAATACGGTCCTGATCCTTTCGGGCGGTCAGGGCAAAAATGAGAGCATAACCGAGGCGCAGTGCATGTATGAGCATTTGGTTGATGCAGGCATCGATGCAGATCGCCTCTGGAAAGAGGAGCAGGCGAACACAACGAATGAAAATCTGCTGTTCAGCATGGCACTGATCGAAGAAAAAACGGGGGCAAAGCCTGAAAAAATCGCCGTCATTTCTTCGGAATATCATCTGCTCAGAGCTTCCTTGATTGCAAAAGAGCTTGGGCTTGAAATGCTCGGCTATCCTGCAGGCACAAGCAATCCGCTTTATTTTTGCAATATGTTCCTTCGGGAGATCTTTGCAATTTGGAATGAATTGCTCTAAGCATGATCTGTTATCCAAATTCCGATTTATCTTTCAGTTCGCACAGGCTTAGGCTTCTCCTTGAGGAGAAGCTGGCAGCGCAGCTGACTGATGAGGTGTGCAGAAAAAAGTTGGGATTTTAAGATAGTTTTCGGCAAATTCGCAACCTTTCCACCTCATCCGCCCCTTCGGGGCACCTTCTCCTCAAGGAGAAGGCTTTGACCTGCGCAAATACGAAATTCAGCGATAAATCGGAATTTGACAAGCGGCATATTGACGATGCAAATCGGCTCTCATCGTTTGGTGAGAGCTTTCCCTTCCGCATGATAAAAATCGGTTGCTATTTAGAAAAGCCTGTGCTATAATCAAAGCGTTGTAATCACAATAAGGAGGCTGCTATGACGGGACGTTTTGAAACCTTTACCGTACTGATTGCGCAGATCAACCGCTGCATCTACAAAATCAAAACAGAGGAAATGGCAGAGTTTGCGCTCAAAAGCTCGCACGTTTCGTGCCTGTACTACTTGCATAAGGATCGTTCTTTAACGGCAACACAGCTATGCCAGGTATGCGGCGAGGATAAAGCGAATGTCTCCCGATCGATCAAGTTTTTGGAGGCAAACGGCTATATCACCTGCGAATCCAACGCAAAAAAGCGCTATCAAAGTGCATTTTCGCTAACACCAAAGGGTGCGGACATCGGCGCACGCATTGCCGAAAAGATTGACGCAGTCTTAAGCCTTTCGAGTGCCGGACTATGCGACGACGAGCTTGCCATCATGTATAAGGGGCTTACGCTTGTCCAGGAGAATTTGAACCGAATCTGCGCTTCATACGAACAAGCCGAAGAAGCGACATGAGCGAAAGCGCCGCAACAAGAACCGTCAGGAAACGCAATTGCGGTTGCTTAAGAAGTCCGATAAAAAAGAAAATAGTGCTTGCTTTTCAGGAAAACTGCGCTATAATAAGCAAGCTTGCTTTTTTGAAAAAAATTTTTATAATTTTACGGAACTTTTTCAAAACAGCGGCGTCTATAACTGCGGCGTGAATCGCCGAACATAAGAAATTCAAGGAGAATGAAAAAATGAAGAAACTTTTCGCACTGTTACTTTGCCTCGTTATGATTTTCAGCATGGTTGGCTGCGCATCCGACGAGACGGAAGCCACTGAGGCTCCCGAAACGGAAGCCACCACCGAAGCTCCCGCAACCGCCAAGGGCGACGAGATGAGCCTGACCGAGATCCTCGACGGCATCTATGATGGCTATACCGGAGAGCTGCCTGATCTGGTGACCACCGAGATCACCGATGCAGAGACCTTTGAATTCAAGACCTTCACCTCTTATGTCGATGGCTATGAGGCTGCAATCTCCGAGCCGCCCATGACCTCTGTTGCACACTGCGTGGTTCTTGTCCGTGTACCGGAGGGTGCCGATGCTGAGGCTGTCCGTGCCGATATGGAGCAGAACGCCGATCCGCAGAGCAAGTGGCTGTGCGTTATGCCGGAGAAGATCGTGGCTGTTGCACACAACAATACCATCATGCTCGTCATGTCCACCGCTGATCGGACAGACGCTGTGGTTGCAAATTTTGACGCTCTTTGGGCATAATTCAGAAAAAGGCTTCCCGATGCGGAAGCCTTTTTTATAGGAAAGAGAGGGCACGCTATGGTCTTTTCAAGCATCAGCTTTTTATTTGTGTTTCTGCCGATCGTCCTGGCGCTGTATTATCTCGTGCCGAGGGCGCTGAAAAACTATATTCTGCTTGCAAGCAGTCTGTTTTTCTACTTCGTCGGGGAACCGATTTATGTTATTTTATTGGTGATCTCGTCGATCTCTGATTATTTTCACAGCATTTATATTGAAAGCCATCGTGGAAGCAGGGGCGCAAAAATCGCGCTGATCTCGTCGATCATCGTCAATTTGGCGATGCTTGGCTTTTTCAAATACGCCGATTTTTTCATCGGCAGCATCAATGACCTCCTCGGAACAACGATTCCTTTGACAGGTGTTGCGCTTCCGATCGGCATCAGCTTTTTCACCTTCCAGACGATGAGCTACACGATCGACGTTTACCGTGGGGAGGCTCGTGCGGAGAAGAATCTTGCGACCTTTGCCACCTTCGTCTGCCTGTTCCCACAGCTCATTGCGGGTCCGATCGTAAGATATACCGACATCGCCGAAGAATTGCGCACAAGAAAGCATGATTTGGACGGACTTTATTTGGGCATTCGCCGCTTTGTTTTCGGCTTGGCGAAAAAGGTGCTGATTGCAGATGCGATGGGTGAGCTGTGCGACATTTTCCGCACGAGCGAAAGCTCGGTCGTCTTCTACTGGCTCTATGTTGTAGCCCTGTGCTTGCAGATCTATTTTGACTTCTCGGGCTATTCGGATATGGCGATCGGCTTGGGACGGATTTTTGGATTTTCCTTCCCCGAAAACTTCAATTATCCCTTCGTTTCACGCAGTATCACCGAATTTTGGCGCCGTTGGCATATGACCTTGGGCACATGGTTCAGAGATTATCTGTATATTCCGCTTGGTGGCAATCGTGTGAGCAAGCTGCGTTGGTTTGTCAACATTGCCATCGTTTGGGCTGCGACCGGCTTGTGGCATGGTGCTGCGTGGAACTTTGTTCTTTGGGGCGTGATGTTTGGCGTTTTGCTGATTTTGGAGAAGCTGTTTTTGCTCAAATTCTTGGAAAAGGCAGGCGCTTTTATCAGACATTTATATGTGCTTGTGCTTGTTGCCCTCAGCTTCGTGGTGTTCAATGCAGCGGATCTGACGCAGCTTGCTTCAGATGTGAAGGGTATGTTTGGCGGCGCTCCGCTTTGGAGCAGCGACACAGGCTACTATCTTTGCAGCTACGGTGTTTTGCTGATCGTTGCGATCATTGGTGCAACTCCGATCTGCAAGAAGCTTTGGAATCGTTTTGCTGCGACCGAACCCGGCAAAAAGGTCAGCACGTTTGCAGAGCCCTTGGCTGTCTGCCTTCTTTTGGCAGCGGTCACGGCTTACTTGGTAGACGGAAGCTTCAGCCCCTTCCTCTATTTCCGCTTCTAAGGAGGGTAAGCAATGGAAAAAACGAAAAAAATTGCAGTGGTCGCTGTCTTTGTGTTGATGATCTTTGGCTTGGCGATCAGCCATTGGCTTGTGCCCGATGCAAAGCTTTCCGATACCGAGCGCAGAGCCCTGGCACAAAAGCCCGAATTTTCTTCCGAAAAAGTATTTGACGGCAGCTATGCCTCCGAGCTGGAGACGTATTTGCTCGAGCAGTTTCCGCTGCGCGACAGCTTCCGGGGCATCAAGACCGTGATGAATACGCACCTTTGGCAGATGAAGAATACCAATGACTATTACTATGCCGACGGTCATTGGATGGAGATCGGGGAAACGCTGGAAGAAAAGCAGGTCAACTTCGCCGTCAGGAGACTCAACAAAATTTTGGAAACTCATCCCCAAATCCAAAATGCTTATTATGCGATCATTCCCGACAAAAACTATTTCCTCGCCGGAAAAAACGGTTATCCTGCCATGGACTACGAGGCGCTTTATCGCATGATGGAGGAGGTTGACGCACAGGAAATCGACCTCAGACCGACACTGCGCCTTGAAGATTATTATCGCACAGACAGCCATTGGCGGCAAGAGAAGCTGCAGGAGGTTGTCACGGCGCTCAATACGGCGATGAATGTTCCGGTGGTAGATTTTGGCAGCTACGAGCAGCATGAACTGGAGGGCTTTTCCGGGGTTTATGCCGATCATACGGCATATCCGTTTATTTCGGAAAGCTTGGTTTATTTGCAAAATGCGGCAACGGAAAATGCTGTCTTAAAGCGCATTGACGAGTACAGCGGTCAGTGGGTCGAAATGTCCATGTATGATATTGCGGCATATGACGGCGTGGATCCTTATGATATTTATCTCTCGGGTGCAGAATCCCTGATCACGATTGAAAATCCCGATGCGACGAGCGATAAGCATCTGATCATGTTCCGGGACAGCTTCGCAAGCGCACTGACCCCCATGCTCTGCGAAAGCTATGCAAAGATCACGATGGTAGATATGCGCTATATCACCCTGGAATATATCGATCAGCTTGTGGATTTCGAAAATGCGGATGTACTGTTCCTCTACAGCACGACCCTGCTCAATTCCGCAGGCACTGTTTTGAAGTAAAAAATATTTCAAATTCCGATTTACCGGTGAGATTATCGTTTCACGCTGTAGGGGAGGGTCATGACCCTCCCCTACAGTTCAAAATTTGAAATTCAGCGATGAATCGGAATTTGATGATCAATCAGCCGAACTCATTCGAGGTCGGCTGATTGCGTTTTTTTGTTGGCGTAAGACGTGTATATTTGCGCAACACAAGTGTGCACAGAAAAACGGTGAGCTTCCTCTGTGAAGCTCACCGCTTTTATTTTGGGCTTAAATCATTCAAGATACAAATATTGCGTAAAGGGAATCGGCTCGTAGGGCACGCCACGCTCTGACTCAATATCGCAAATGCGTGCGGCGGAAAGCACATCCTCGCTTGTCAGCTCCTCAAGCTCGCTCAGAACATAATAGCAAACCTGATTGCCCGTATTCGGCTCAACACCCTCGATGCGCTTGATATAAGGATAGCTGCCGATGGCATTTTCATAGTTTTGGAACTCGTTGAGCGTGTACAGGCTGAAGTAGCCATTGAGATAGGTCAGATCCGTGTAATAATAGATACCGTTTTGGAAATAGACTGCACGGATCCTCGCCTCATCGGCATCATTCTCCACAGCCTCTAAGAAATATGTCCAATTTTCCATGCCGCTGACGGAAGGCTTCAAATCACCCTCCACAAACGAAAGCACCAAGCACTGATCCTCTAATGCTTGCTGTTCGGTATAGCCATCGCTCGGAATCGCTTCATAGCGCAGTGAGGGGTAGCGCTCCTCCGTCGCAGCTTCCGTTGTTTCCTTTTCGTCACTTCCGCAAGCGCACAGGAAAAGCACGCATACAAGCAGCGTCCATGTTAAAATCTTTTTCATCATAGCTTACACCAAAATCGCCTTGTGGTAAACCTTCTTGCCCTTGCGCAGCTTCACACCCTGCCTAAGCTGCTCAGCGGTAAAGGCAACATCGATGGCGCCAACCTTCTCGTCATTGGCAAATACGCCGCCCTGCTGCACCAAACGGCGAGCCTCGGACTTGCTCGGTGCGAGCTTGCAAGCCATCATCAGATCCAAAATGGCGATCTTGCCTTCATTGAGCTGATCCTCTGTCAGCTCGGTTGTGGGCATATTGGCATCGTCTGCGCCGCCTGCAAACAGAGCCTTGGCAGCGGTTCTTGCCTTGTCAGCCTCTTCCTCACCATGCACGAGCTTCGTCAGCTCATAGGCAAGAATTTCCTTGGCAGTATTGAGCTGGCTGCCCTCCCAGCTATCCATGGCATCGATCTGCTCGAGCGGCAGGAAGGTCAGCATGCGGATGCACTTGAGCACGTCATCATCCGAAACATTACGCCAATACTGGAAGAAGTCAAACGGGCTGGTCTTCTCAGGATCGAGCCAAACCGCACCCTTGGCAGTCTTACCCATCTTCTTGCCCTCGGAGTTGAGCAGCAGGGTGATCGTCATGGCGTGGGCATCCTTGCCCAGCTTGCGACGGATCAGCTCCGTACCGCCGAGCATATTGCTCCACTGGTCGTTACCACCAAACTGCATATTGCAGCCGTACTTTTGGAACAGATGGTAGAAGTCATAAGACTGCATGATCATGTAATTGAACTCCAAGAAGCTCAAGCCCTTCTCCATGCGCTGCTTATAGCACTCAGCACGCAACATATTGTTGACCGAGAAGCAAGCGCCAACATCACGCAAAACGTCAACATAGTTCAGATCCAACAGCCAATCAGCGTTGTTGACCATCTGTGCTTTATCCTCACCGAACTCGATGAAGCGCTCCATCTGCTTTTTGAAGCAAGCGCAGTTATGGTCGATGGTCTCCTTGGTCATCATTGAACGCATATCAGTTCTGCCCGAGGGGTCACCGATCATAGCGGTACCGCCGCCGATCAGGGCGATGGGCTTGTTGCCTGCCATCTGCAAACGCTTCATCAGGCACAGCGCCATAAAATGTCCAACGTGCAGAGAATCTGCCGTGGGGTCAAAGCCGATATAAAACGTTGCCTTGCCGTTATCGATCATTTCCTTGATCTCTTCTTCATTCGTCACCTGTGCGATCAAGCCACGGGCAACGAGTTCGTCATAAAGTTTCATTATTCGTTCTCCTTTTAGGAATTATTTTAATAAATAAAGCCCCCTGTTCCGCTCGGAACAGAGGGCGTAAATTACGCGGTACCACCTCTGATTTCCCCTTCCCTCGCAGGAAAAGGCTCAGCGAGTCAAAGACTCTCACGCTTTGACGGGCGCACCCGTTCTACCCTAATAGAAAACCGTTCAGGTAGACCACTCCGGGATGTATTTCGCCGCATATACTCACTGTCTTGCACCAACTGACAGCTCTCTGAGAGCAGAAAATCGACTACTTCTTCCCATCATTGCGTTTCATATTGTGCTTATGGTAACAGAAAGCTCGAATTTTGTCAAGCTTTTATTTTGCCAAATATCCGCCGTCAACGGGCAACGTCGTACCGGTCGTCCAACAGGCATTCTCACCCAAGAAATAGACCACCGCATCTGCTATGTAAGCAGGATCACCGTAGCAGCGCATCGGCATCCGTCCGCACAGTTCCTTCTTGGTATTCTCCAAAGCGAGATAATCGCTGTTGTGCTTGGTCGGCGTGGGACCCGGAAGAATTGCATTGACGGTAATGCCGTACTGTCCCAAAGCCTCCGCAGCCATATGCGTAAAGCTGCTGACCGCACCCTTGGCAGCGCCGTAATGCACTTGCGTTGCAGATCCGGAAAGTGCAGTGATGGACGAAAAATTCACCACTCTGCCACGAATCTTATTTTCGACCATTTTCTGCGTAATTTTCTGCGTCAGGAAGAAAACGGACTTCATATTGATATTAAATGTCGTATCATAGCTCTCCGGCGTCACGTCAAAGAAATTCTCGAACAGACAAATGCCTGCATTGTTGACAAGTCCATAAACATCGTCAAATGCCGTGATTTTCTCAGCCAACGCCAACACCTCGGATTCCTTGGACAAATCCGCTTGATATGCGCTAAACTCCACGCCCGCAGCCTCAGCAAATGCCTTTGCCTGCGAAATATCGCCCGAGTTGTAATGTGCAATGATGTTCGCACCTTCTTCACAAAGGCGCTTCACGATGCCAAGTCCAAGTCCCTTCGAAGCACCTGTTATAACGATTCTTTTTCCCTTTAGGCTCATAAACATCTACCTTTCTAATAGCATTTCTGCAGCACTTTGTAATGTTGTCTGTGTAATATTCGCACCACCGATGATGCGTGCAAGTTCTCGCTTTCTGCCCTCGAAATCCAAAGGCTCCACGGTCGTAAAAGTTCTTCCTTCACTTTCTCCCTTGGCGATCAGCAAATGCGTGTCTGCCAAAGCCGCAAGCTGCGGCAAATGCGTCACGCACAGAACCTGCTTCTGCTTTGAAACGCTGCGCAGCTTTTCGGCGACCTTCTGCGCCGCTCTGCCCGAAACACCCGTATCGACCTCGTCAAAGATCAATGTCGGCACACGGTCTTTCTCTGCCAAAACGTTCTTGAGCGCAAGCATGATACGAGCCAACTCGCCGCCGGAAGCGACCTTGTTCAAGGGCTTGAGCGCCTCACCGACGTTAGCGGACATATAAAACGCAACCGCATCGGTGCCCACTGCGGTCAGCTCCGTTTCGGAAAATTCGCAGGAGAACTGCACCTTGTTCATATCCAAATCGGCAAGCTCCGACAAAATTCGCTTCGTCAAGCCAATTGCCGCTTTTTTTCTCACCTCACGCAGCTGTTCGGCTGCTGTCCAAGCCGCCTGCTCAGCCTTTTTCAGCTGATACTTGAGCTGCTCCATACGCTCGTCGGCAAACTCGATCTCGTCAAGCTCCGATTTTGCGCTTTGTAAGTATTGCAGAATATCCTCGCATGTTGCACCGTATTTTCGGCGCAAACGGTGAATAATATCCAAGCGTTCTTCGATCTGTTCCAATTCATCTGCACTGTAAGAAAGCGCATACAATCGATCCTTCACCTGCTCGTTGACATCCTGCACCTGATACATCAAATCATTCAGCGTTTCGCTCAAAGCCGAGAACTGATCATCGAATCTCGTCAGCCTTTGAAGCGCCCGCTGCGCCTGCGACAAAAGCGCCGCTGCCCCCTCTGTATCCTCATCACCGTCCAGCGCCGAGGCAGCCTCCTGCAAACCGTCAGAGAGCTTTTCGGAATTTTGTACAAGCTTCCGCTTTGCTTCCAGCTTCTCGTCCTCTCCGACCTTCAAATTGGCTCGGGTGATCTCTTCAATTTGATATTTAAGTGTTTCCATGCGGCGCAGCTTCTCGCCCTCATCCATGGAAAGATGCTCGATCTCTCGGCGCAGTCTCAGCACTTCGGCATACTTTTCCCCATACTGCGCAAGAAGATCCTCATTGCAGGCAAAGCCGTCCAAAAATGACAAATGATAATTCTCGTCAAACAATGCTGCCGAGTCATGTTGTCCATGGATATTGATCAGCTGAATACCCAGCTTTTTCAGTGCGCCAACACTGACGGGAACTGCATTAACACGACATACATTCTTGCCATCAAGATAGACCTCACGCTGAATCGTCAGCTCTTCCTCAAACGGCACGCCGTTGTCCTCAAACCACGCAAGCGGCGTCACTTGATCAAAAATTGCACGCACCGAAGCCTTGTTGCAGCCAGTTCGGATCATGTCACGGTAAGCTCGCTCGCCCAAGATCGCACTGATGGCATCAATGACGATACTTTTACCTGCACCGGTCTCGCCGGTCATCACATGAAAGCCGTCATCAAAAGAAATGTCTGCTCGTTCAATGACGGCAATATTCTCAATATGGAGCAGACGCAGCATAGCCTATCCCTCTTTTAATCCAGCATTTTGCGGATCTCTTCGCAGAAATCCATTGCAGCCTCGGCATCGCGCATGATCACGAGTGCAGTATCGTCACCGGAAAGCGTTCCGACCACAGACGGCATATGCAGCGCATCAATATTCGCACCTGCTGCTGCGCCCAAGCCGGGCATGGTCTTGATAACGACCATATTCTGCGCATAGTCCATGCTGGTCACGCACTCGCGGAAAATGATGCGGAAGCGTGCATCAAATTTTTCACCCTCACGGTTCTGCGGCGCACTGTAACGATATCCACCGAAGCCGTCAAGCGTTTTGATGATACGCAGCTCCTTGATATCACGTGAAATCGTTGCCTGCGTGCTCTTATAGCCACTGTCTTGCAGCTCCTTGAGAAGCTGTTCCTGCGTTTCAATGCTCTTTTCGGAAATCAGCTCCAAAATCTTCTTCTGTCGATTCGATTTCATAACCTATACCTACCTAAATTTATTCTTAATAACGTCAAAGAAGCTGCGCTGACTCAAATGCATCAGCTTCGTAGTATTCTTCGATTGCGTGATCGTCACACGGTCTGCCATATTTAAGCGCAAGGCTCGTCCGCCGTCAACGGACAAAAACGCATTTTTACGTCCGATACGCCCAACCTCCACGGTGATCGTGCGTGTGGGCGCTGTCACGACCGTCTTACTCTGCATATCGTGTGCGCAGATCGGCGTGACGATGATATTCTGCGCCGTCGGCTCAACGATCGGACCCCCTGCACTCATGGAATAGGCTGTTGAGCCCGTCGGTGTGCAGACGATCAGACCATCACCGCCGAAGGACATGATCTCCACACCGTCACAGGCTACGGACATCTGCACCGTTCTTGCAACGGCACCCTTGGTGATGACCGCATCATTGAGCGCATCGTCAACCAAGACGACCTCACCCTCATGCTCGGCGACCACATGGAGCATCATGCGCTCCTCCACGGTGTACTCACCGCTTGCCAAACGTCGTAGCTCGCCAAGCTCGCCGCTCTCCAGCTCCGCCATAAAGCCCATCGTTCCGATATTGACGCCCAAGATCGGAATATCTGCCTTCATTGCAGCCTTTGAAGCGTGCAGGATCGTGCCATCACCGCCGAAGCAGATCAGAAGATCAGCATCTCGCATCTCCTCCTGCAAATTATAAAGCTTCACATTTTCGGGCAGGCGAAACGCCTTGTCCACATCGAAGGCAAGACATGTTTTTGTCTCAATGCCGACTTCTTTCAAGATCTGCTCCGCTTGCTTTGCAAAATTAAAATACTTGTCCCGATACGGATTCGGGGTCATAACAACTTTTCTCATAATGTCTCATGGGCGGCTGCGACCAACGCCTTTACATCTGGCTCGATCGCACCTTCAGGGAGCATCGAAAGATGCCCCAGAAATTCAATATTCCCTTCCGGTCCCTTGACCGGAGAAAAGGTCAAATTACGTACACTCATACCAAGCTGTGCGGATAGTGCCAAGAAGTTCTGCAAAACCTCCTCGTGCACGCTTGCATCACGCACGACACCCTTCTTGCCGACCTTGTCCTTGCCTGCCTCAAACTGTGGCTTAATCAAGCACAGGATCTGTCCTGTCGGCTTTAGCAAATTCTTGATCGTTGGAAGCACGATCTTCAGCGAAATAAAAGATACATCCACAACGGAAAGATCCAACGGCTCGCCCAACTGTTCCGGCGTAACGTAACGGATGTTGGTGCGCTCCATACATACCACTCTCGGATCGGTGCGGATGCTCCAAGCCAGCTGTCCGTAGCCGACATCGATGGCAAAGACCTTTTTCGCACCCTTTTGCAGCAAGCAATCGGTAAAGCCGCCGGTCGATGCGCCGGAATCCGAGCAGACGAAGCCTGTCGGATCCACACCAAAATCACGCAGTGCCTTTTCTAACTTCAAGCCGCCTCGGCTGACGTAAGGGCAGGAATTTCCTCGCACCTCAATTTCAGCCTCGACATCGACCGCCGTGCCTGCCTTATCGCATTTTTGTCCTGCGACGTATACATCGCCGCTCATGATCAGCGCTTGCGCACGGCTACGGCTATCACACAGACCCTTGCTGACGAGCAGGACATCCAGCCGTTCCTTATGCTTCATTTTCCGAGCACCTCCCGTGCTGCCTTTGCGATCGCTTCGGCATCAATTTCGGTCAAGCGATAAAGCTCCTTCACGCTGCCATGGGGAACAAAGTCGTTTCCGAGATTGCAAAAACAGGTTTTCGCAGCAATTTTCTGCTGTGTCAAAACTGCTGCGATCTCATGTCCCACGCAGCCATGATCCACGCACTCCTCTGCCACGAGCAAATGCTTCGTTCTTTCGACAGAAGAAGTGATCTCCTTCATATCTAAAGGCTTGACGCTGCCAAGCTTCAAAACCTCGGCTGAAACGCACTCTTTTTCAAGCAAGCTTGCAGCTGCCAAAACCTCGTTGATCAGTGTGCCGTAGCCGACAAGCGTGATATCCTTACCCTTACGCAGAATTGTTTTTTCTGTGGTCTGCGTAAATGCACCATCACCGCCACGAGGATAACGCACCGCAACAGGTCCGTCCATGTGAAGCACCGCTTTGCGCAGCATTTGACGCAATTCTGCCTGATTCGATGGACACAGGATCTGAAGCTTCGGCACCGAACGCAAGAAGTCGATATCAAAAACGCCCTGATGGGTCTCGCCGTCGTTGCCGACAAGCCCTGCCCGATCCACCGCAAAGACCACATGCAGATTCTGCATAGAGACATCCTGCAAGATCATGTCATAGGCTCTTTGCAAAAACGTTGAATAAATCGCCACAACAGGCACTGCGCCCTGCTTTGCAAGACCGCCTGCCATACTGACCGCATGTCCCTCGGCAATGCCGACATCGAAGCATCTGTCAGAATATTTTTCTGCAAATTTCGCAAGTCCCGTTCCATGCACCATCGCAGCGGTGACGGTACACAAATTCGGAACCTCCTCGGCAAGCTCGCACATGGTTTCTCCGAAGGTTTCGGAAAAACCGACCTTGCCGCCGCCGAGCGGCATACCGTTATCGGGGTCGAAGGCACCGATTCCATGGTAAACATCGGGGCTCTCCTCTGCGGGGATATAACCCTTGCCCTTGGTCGTGATCACGTGCAAAAGCACGGGCTTTTTACTCTTCTTCACGAGCCTGAGCATATAATCCAAACGCTTGAGGTCATGACCGTTAACGGGACCATAATAGTCAAATCCCATTTCTTCAAAAAGTGTCGAGCCCAAAAGCATCTGCTTCCAGCGCTCCTTGAGCTTATGCGACCAACGGTAAACCGCTCTGCCGCCCGGAAGCACATCACAGGTCGCACGGAACGCTCGTTTGATCCTGAACCAGCCGGGTCGGGTGCGCAAAACCGACATATGCTTGGAAATACCGCCGACATTCGGCGTGATGGACATGCCGTTATCGTTCATAATCACAATCAACGGCTCATTGCTCTCACCTGCATCGTTCAAGCCCTCATACGCCAAGCCGCCGGTCATCGCACCATCGCCCATCAAAGCGATGACATGATAATCGTCCTTGCAGAGCGTTCTGGCTCTTGCCATACCCAAGGCAGTGGAAACCGCCGAGGAAGCATGTCCTGCGACAAACGCATCCGTATCACTCTCGGACGGCTTCGGGAAGCCTGCAAGACCCTCAAACTGTCTGAGTGTATCGAACGCCTCACGGCGTCCTGTTAAAATTTTATGCACATAGGATTGATGCCCGACGTCAAAAAGCAGTCGGTCCTTCGACGTGTCAAACACACGCTCCAAAGCCACCGTCAGCTCGACCACACCCAAATTCGATGCCAAATGCCCACCGGTCTTTGCCACATGATCGATCAGAAAATGTCGAATTTCGTCACAAAGCTGTGGCAGCTGCTCGTCCTTGAGTGCCAGCAGATCCTCTCTGGAATTGATTGTTTCTAATAATCTCAAGTTTACACAACCTGTCTGTCACTTTTTCCGCTTACGGCGGAAAAGAGACTTTATATAATAAATCGGCTTGGAGACAAGCAGGACGATCTGCGTACTCCTGCTCATAGCAACATTCTTGCCGCAAGCCTTGCCCGCAATGGTCACACCTGCGACCAATGCCGACATGATGAGCTGAGAGACCGTATCGGATTGCACCTGCGTCAAAGCCTTGACCGCAATGACCGCCGAAGCGGAGCCCGAAACAACGCCGCAGATATCACCGACAACGTCGTTGCAAAAGCTCGAAACCTTCTCGGCATTGCGCAAAAGTGTCAATGCCTCATGGGCGCCGGGCAGTTTTTTCGATGCCATGGAATGAAACGGCTTTTCCCCTGCGGACATCACCGCCACACCGATGATATCAAAAATAATACCGATCATCACAATGACCAATAAGACAACAAATGCCTCGACAAGACCGGATGAAGCCAGCAAGCTGGACGACAAAAACGAAATTGTCGAGGAGATCAAAACCGCCACAAAAAATATCGTGATGATCCAACGAACGTTACCATTCTTCTTTTTCTTTTTCTTCTTACTTCGTGGCTCGGCACTGTTTTTCGCCAAGGCAGGACCCTCCTAATATTATAAAAAAGGTGGCAGCAGATAAAGTTAATCTTACGGCTTAGGTCGGGTTGGATTTCCCCTTCGGCTGCTGCACGTCGCCATGCAGCCGTTTCCGTTTGAAGCCTCGACGGAGCGTCACCGCATCCGCTACCCGATTGCCACTTAGTCCGCACTGCAATCCTTTACCTGCCCTTTGCAAAAAGACAGCCTAGGTGATTTCCACAACATCGTACGCCGGTTCTATCCTCTTTTGCAGATATGGTTTCAAGGGGCAATATCGCTCGTCGGCTGCGGCCACAGCCCCGAACGCCTCACTCCCCAATCCCCGCATACCCACGCAAGGCAGGCTACACTGCACACAGCACACGATTCTGTGCACCGCCTTGCAGGTTCTACTCCTGTTTCGTACGCAGTCCGGGTACACATGATACTTTGCGTCTGTCGCACAATAACAGGTCTCCACGGAATCCGGGTCGGTCGGTACATGCCATTGCGCCTCGCCCGAAAACCTTAACCCCCAGCACCCACCCTAATCTGGGCGAAAAAAGCAAGCACCAGGGACTTCATCGATATGCCCTTAAAAGGATTTTTAGGCCCTTCTTCGATACCGGCGGCCTTTGACTAGGATACAGCGCCACCAAAAGTATCATAACATATTTTCAGGAAATATACAAGTCCTATTCAAAAAAATGTTTGTATATTTTGCATTGATATTACAAGTATTCCCGTATTTCTAAGAAAAATCATGAATATGTTGCATATTCCCTGCGCAAACCGAGCATCGTATACGCTAAAATATACAAAATCGTTAGTGACATCATATTACCGTTTCCGGATCGTAAAAATCAGTATAGCGCCAAATTCCGATTAGCCGGTGAGTTTCGTTTTGCATTGTAGGGGAGGGTCATGACCCTCTCCTACCGTGGTTGATACGTTCTGTTCGATCAATCGGAATTGTTCGGTCCACTCAGCGGCGAAGCAGGTGTTCTGTGAGCTGCTGCAAACGGCAGGCATGCTGTTTTTCCTGCTTTGCAATGCAACAAAACAGCTCCCGATGCTCCGGATAGCTCTTTGCTAGGCGCCCATATCTCTGCCTTGCCATCAGCTCGCCCTGATAGGCTTGGCGCACCGCCTCGCAAAAATCGTCGATTTTCGGTGGACATTGCCTCTGAGGACACGGTGGACATTCAAAAAGAAGGTAATAAAGTGCACTGAGCTTGCGGGCATGACACGCTTCCTGCGCAGCCAAGGATCGCAACAATGCACCATGACCGCATCTTGCCATTGCAAGATAGGCATTTTGGGCACGGTGCTCCAAGGCGATTGCCTCGGAAAGCGCCTGTTCCAAGGCATCAACTTCCCTACCCTGCCTGACACGCTGCCACACGGCTGAAACCGCTTGTGAATCATAAGGGTTCATAAAAAACCTCCTTTCTTCGCCATTGTATGCGAAAAAAGGAGATTTTGTTCATGACTCTGCATCTAAGCAGACATCGGTGTAATAGGTGCTGCCGCCTCGATATAGATAGATGCGCACGGTTTCACCGGCACTGTGACGGCTGAGCGCTTCCAAATAGTCGCTGACGGAGGTGATCTCGATTCTTCCGATCTGCAGCAAAACATCACCCGGGCGCAGACCTGCCAAATAAGCATTGCTATTGGTGAGCAGACGGTTGATGATCACTCCATCAGGCAAGCCCCAATAGATGCGGATGGGGTTCGGCACCTCAGAAATGTCCATATGCAAAGTGGCAGGCGATCGAACATCCATCAAAATATTTTCCAAAATTTCCTGCGTATGCAGCTCCTGTTCGGGGGTAAGGCTGACGGTCGTCAGATTTTCACGATCGATCTTCAAAATCGCCGTTTCGCTGGCATCATCCACACCGACAAAGACCGCTTCACAGCTGGTTCCGTCATGCAGCTTGACGCTCAGATCGCCCAAAGCCGCTGCAATCTCAGCATCAGTCAGCAAATATCCGTCTGTCGTCAGCACCATGCCCGTAGCGGTATAAAAGCCTTGCACCGTCTGCGCAGAAACGATCACCGTACTCGGTGCGTAAAGATCATAAATGCCCTTTAAGGTCAGATTTTCACCCAGTTCTAATTTGGTATGCTCTTTTTTGTCCGAATTTTCACTCAACGAAGCCTCGGCATCATAGATTGGCAGAAGCACATCGTCCTGTGGTAGTGTTTGCTCGTTCTGCTCGCTGTCCGAAAACAGAGAAACCGCAACAGTGACCAAATTCAGCGCCATTAGCACCGTCAGAAGGGTCAAAACCATGGGCAGCTTAGACTTTCTTTGTGGCATCTGCACGCCGGTGCCGTAGTAATATGGAATTTGCGGTGGCTGTTCGGGCGGAATTTCCCGATATTCCGGTTCAAGTGGTGTCAATTCGTCCATGATGCTCCCTCCTTTCATTTGCTGAGTGTTACGGTAAAGGTAAATTCGGTTTTGTTGTCACGGCTGGTTACATAAATATCCTCGCCATGCGCCATAATGGTAGTTTTTACAATATACAAGCCTAAGCCCACACCGTCACGATCGGACGAGCGGCTCTTATCGGTCTTGTGAAAACGGTCAAAAATCAGCGGAAGCTCCTCCTGCGCAATGGTCGGACCTGTGTTTCCGACGGTCACAGCAGCTCGTTCTGCCTGTTTTTTGACACGGATGGAGAGTGTTCCGCCATGATCGACAAATTTGACCGCATTGTCCAAAAGATTATACAGCACCTGCGTGAGTGATTCCGGCTCACCATTGACATTCAACCCCATTTCCGGCATGTCGATCTCAACGTCAAGCTCCTTGCGGTTGATGCGCTGCTCGAAGCTCAAAAGCGCCTGTCCAACAGCTTCGCAGATATCAAAATTCTTCCGCTGCTCGGGCAAAATCCCCTGATCTCGCAAACGGCTGGCATCAAGCATACTGCGCACCAAACGGGAAAGCCTGCGCGCCTCGCTTGCAACCATTTCCATATAATCCTTGTGTTTTTCCTTTGGAATGGTACCGTCAAGCATGCCGTCCAAATAGCCTGCAATGGTGGTCATGGGCGTTTTCAGCTCGTGGGAGACGTTGGCAACAAATTCCTTGCGCACCGTCTCGGAATTTTGCACAGCAGCAGCCATGTTATTAAAAGCGATCGCCAACTCTTCGATCTCTTCAACTCGGTTACCCGTGGGTACACGCACATCCAAGTTTCCGTGGGCAATTTGACGTGCGGCAGCCGCCATGATCTGAATCGGCTTGCTCTCACGCCGTGTCAAAAACGGTGTCATCAGCAAAACAAACGCCATGACCAAAAGCGCTGTCATAAAAAAGATGCGCAAGGGAGCACCCGTCATTTTCGAGATCGCAGACTCCTGAACAGAGACCAAAACGATGCAAAACGGCTCATTTTTCGCATTTCTGACCGTCTGCGCAACGGCAACACGCTCCTCGCCGTAAATCGCAGCCGCAGAAATATTGGTATTCTTTTGCAAAACAGCGGCGACTTCTGCGTCACTCAAACGTTTTCCGATATGCCTGCAATTTTGTAGCTCACGGGCGCAGATCTGCACCTCACCGCTTGATGAACAGATGAGAATATCGCTCTGTGAGGCATTTGCCGCCACGGACAGATTCGTTCTGAAATCCCAATCCGTAAGGTAGGTATCGGAATATGCCGTAACAATGTTGCTGACGGCGCTTGCCGTTGAGTTCATTGAGCGATTTTTCTCCGTGTCCACAAATCGATCGAACAGCACCCCAAAGGACACGCCGATCAGCAGTGATGCAATCATCAGCAGGCACAAAACGAGCGTGACCTGGCGGCGAAATGTTGTCCTCATGCGTTGACCTCGAACTTATAGCCCACCGACCAAACGGTCTTTAGCTCCCACTGATCGGAGGCTCCCTCCAATTTTTCACGCAGACGCTTGATGTGCACATCGACAGTACGAGTGTCGCCGAAATAGTCAAAACCCCAGACCTCATCCAAAAGCTGGTTTCTCGTAAAAACACGATTCGGTGCGGAGGCAAGATGGAACAAAAGCTCCATCTCCTTCGGCGGCGTGGGGACCTTTTTATCTCCCACAGTCAGCTCGAAGGCATCCATATCGATGATCAAATTATCAAATTCCAAACGGCGTGATGCTCTTTCTGGCTCCAATCCGCTGCGGCGCAAAACCGCCTCGATGCGAGCCAAAACCTCACGCATTTCAAAGGGCTTGGTAATGTAGTCATCAGCACCCTGCTTCAAGCCTGAAACCTTGTCCTCAGTTTCGCTCTTGGCGGTAAGCATGATGATGGGCGTTTTGGAATCCTGACGGATCGAACGGCAAACGCCCCAACCGTCCATCCCCGGAAGCATCACATCCAAAAGCACCAAATCGGGCTTAAATTCACGGAATTTTTCCAAACCCTTCAAGCCGTCGAAGGCAATGCGCACTTCGTAGCCCTCTTTTTCCAAGTACAGACGCAGCAGATCGGCAATATTGCGATCATCCTCAACGATCAAAACCGTACGTGCCATAAATCTCGTCCTTTCTATGTAATCTAAAAGCTAATATGTCCCCAAATTCCGATTTATCGGTGAGTTTTGTTTTTCAAATTGTAGGGGCGGACGACTCTGTCCGCCCACACGAAGTGCCTGCACGGGCGCACAGATGCCGCCGCAGCGGTATGCATGCGAGCAACCGAGCGAAGCGAGGCTCTTAGCGAGTCGCAGTCGTGCGCCCCTACGGTGTCAAAACGCAGCCACAGCTCGACAAATCGGAATTTGACAAATGCTTTTTCAAAAATCTCTACAAACATTATACCCTGAAAATCGTTTTTTGGGTGAACAAATTGTGAATACCTCAATTTTTCCTGAACTTGCTTGCAATCCGCCTTGCGGTGTGGTAAGATGAATCATGTATCAGCATCATTCACGGAGGGATGTTTCCATGAGCGTTATAGATATTTTGAAGCAGCGCAATACATTGTCATTCGAGCTGTTTCCGCCGAAAACGGATGCAGGCATGGACAAGCTTCGTGGCGTTTTGCAACAGCTTTACACCCTGAAGCCCGACTATATTTCCTGCACCTACGGTGCCGGCGGCACAACGGTAGGAAAAAATTTGGAGCTTTTAGATCAGATCGTACACGATAACCAAACCGTCGGTGTGACCCATTTTACCTGCATCGGGCAGACCGAAGACACCGTTCAACGTCAACTCAAGACTTTTTTAGAACACGGCATTGACCATATTTTAGCGCTGCGGGGCGACCTGCCTTCCGGCAGCAGCTCCACAGGCGGTGATTTTCATTATGCCACAGACCTTGTAGAGTTCATTCGCAAGGAATTTGGAGAAAAATTTACTATCGCTGTTGCAGGCTCGCCCGAAGGGCATATCTCCTGCACCTCCTTGGATGCGGACATCTCTTACTTGAAAATGAAGCAGGACTTGGGCGCTGATTTTATTCTCACGCAGCTTTGCTGGGATTTGGATCAGTTTGCACGTTGGTTGGACAAGATCCGCGCCGCAGGCATTACCATGCCCGTTGATGTCGGCATCATGCCGATCTTGGATCAAGCTGCGACCATCAATATGGCGCTTTCGAGAAACGCCTGCGTTATGCCGAGAAAGCTTTGCGAGATCATTTCCAAGCATTGGATCTTCCCAAATCCTTTTATAAAAGATTGCGACGATTCCGATGCCGAGCGCAAAAAGGCAGCTTTCAAAGCAGCCGGGATCGAATATACCATTAAGCAGATCGAGCAGTTCAAGTCAATGGACATTAGCGGCTTCCACCTTTATGCGCTCAACAAATTTGACGATGTAGCCTATATCGCCAAAGAATCCGGCTTACTCGTCGAAAATACATAAACAGCCCCTAAAATTTCGATTTATCGGAGAACTTCGTTTTTCAAATCGTAGTGGCGCACGACTGCGAACATACAGCTCGATCAATCGGAACGAACCTTAGATTTCCCATAGGAGGATACCATGCCACATACCATAGCAGTTGCCGGAAAGGGCGGTGTCGGCAAGACCACCGTCTGCGGCATGATGATCGATTATCTCATCGGGCAGAAAAAGACCCCTCTGCTCGTGGTCGATGCCGATGCCAACTCGAATTTGAACGAGGTTTTGGGCGTCGAGGTCGAAACTACTTTGGGCGCAGTCCGTGAGGAAATTGCACGCTCGGAGCAAAAGGGAGGTACCATTCCCAAGGGTATGACCAAGGCGGATTATGCCGAAATGCGCTTTGCCGAAGCGCTCATCGAAGAGGATGATTTTGATATGCTCGTGATGGGCAGAACGCAGGGAAAAGGCTGCTACTGCTACGTCAACGGCATTTTGAAAGCGCAGGTGGACAAGTACATCGGCGCATATAAATATACCATCATCGACAATGAAGCAGGCTTGGAGCACGTTGCCAGAGGCACCCTGCCGCAGGTCGATACGCTGCTTTTGGTTTCGGATTGCTCTAAGCGAGGGATCCAAGCGGTCGGGCGTATTGCCGAGATGGTCAAGGATCTGAGGCTTGAACCAAAGGTCATGAAGCTAATCGTCAACCGTGCGCCAAACGGCGTGTTGAATGACGGCGTGAAGGCTGAGATTGAAGCACAGGGTTTGGAGCTGTTGGGCGTTTTGCCGCAGGATGAAGCGGTGTATGAAGCCGATTGCGAGGGCAAACCCAGCAGCAAAATTGCCCATTCCAGCCCCATGAAAAAAGCACTGCGTGAGCTTCTGCAAGCACTGCAAATCTAAACAAAAACCTTTTTGCAAATTCCGATTTATCGGAATATCGCAATGATATATAACCTTTATTTGGAGGCATTGATATGGCATTTGAACCCAAAACCGAGGCATTTGCCTCATCCGTTTCTTCCGTCACCATCGGCACGGGCGAAAAAACGCTCACCCTTGGCGGTAACCGCACACTTCCGTTTTACACCTTCGATGCGCCGTGTGAAAACGCGCCAAAAATCGGCATCGAGATTCCCGACCGTGGGATCGAAGCCTTTGCGCAAAGTGGCTTGAAGGCATTTTATGACGGCTGCAAAACGCCTGCCGAGATGGCAAAGCGTGCCGAAACACTTGTGCAGGTCTCTTTTATCTGCCTGAATTTGGAAAGCGCCGATCCCAACGGCGAAAATCGTTCGGCTGAGGATTGCGCAGTGCTTGCAAAGCAGGTCAGTGAATCAACACAATTACCGCTGGTCATTTTGGGCTGCAAGCATGTGGAAAAGGATGCGGAAATTTTTGCGAAAATTGCTGAATTATTGCAAGGAAAAAATATCCTTCTTCTCTCGGCTCGTGAGGAGAATTATAAAAACATCGGCGCCTCCGTGGGCTTGGCATATGCGCAAAAGCTCGGCGCTGAATCCTCCGTGGACATCAACCTTGCAAAGCAGCTCAACGTCATGCTCACGCAGCTTGGCGTTCCGTCGTCATCGATCGTGATGAACGCAGGCAGCGCAGCCGCAGGCTATGGCTTTGAATATCTCGCCTCCACCCTTGACCGTATCCGCCTGGCAGCGCTCGGTCAATCCGACGATCAGCTTCAAATGCCCATCATCACGCCCGTTTCGACAGAGTGTTGGTCTGTCAAAGAAGCGACCGCACCCGAATGCGATATACCCGAGTGGGGCGATGCTCAAGAACGTGGCATCCATATGGAAATCGCAACCGCAAGCGCCTGTCTTGCAGGCGGCTCGGATGCGGTGATATTGCGGCATCCGTCGGCAATTGAGACCGTGGGCGAGATGATCGCCGCATTGGTGTAAGGAGGAAACGACAATGGCACTGAAGGGCTTGGATATTTTCAAATTATCCCCGAAAAAAAATTGCAAGGAATGCGGCTGTCCGACCTGCATGGCGTTTTGCATGAAGGTGGCGCAGGGTGCGATGGAGCTGGGCAAATGCCCGTATTTTGCGCCCGATGCGATCGAAAAGCTCACCGAAGCAACTGCGCCTGCGATGAAGACGATCAAAATCAGCGACGATATTTCGCTCGGCGGCGAGACGGTTTTGTTCCGCCACGAAAAGACGTTTGTCAACCGCAATCGCTTTTCCGTCTCCGTTTGCTCCTGCATGGATGACGAGATGTTGAAAAAAACACTCGAAAATGCCAAAAAAGTGGACTACGAGCGCATCGGAGAGCGTGAATATGTGGAATTTATCACCGCCGTGTGGCACCGTGACAGCGCCCAAAATTGGGAAAACACGGTCAACCGTGCAATGCAGGCAGAAAGAAGCTTGATTTTAGACTGCACCTGCCCCAACTGCGCAAAAAAAGCTTTGGAGCTGACACGTGGCAAAAACCCCATCTTAAACGGCGCAAATGCCGATAATTACGAAGCGTTCAACGCCCTTGCCAGGGAATACGGCGTAATTTTGGGCGTAAAGGGTGAAAGCTTGTCCGACCTGCACGACACCGTGAGCAAGTTAGAAGCCTTGGGCAACAAAAATCTCCTGCTCGACGTGACAGGAAAAAGCATCAAAGAAACCTTTGCAAATGCGGTACTTGTGCGCAGAAGCGCCATCAAGGACGGCGTGCGGAGTTTGGGCTATCCCTCCATCGTGAACGTTGGGAAGCTTGCCAAAGGCAATGCAAGAATGCAGAGCGCACTTGCCTCCCTCTTCACGGTCAAATACGGCTCCATCATTGTTATGGAAAGCATGACCTATGCACAGGCACTTCCGCTTTACGGCTTGCGCCAAAACATTTATACCGATCCGCAGAAGCCGATGAAGGTTGCCCCCGGCATCTACCCGATGAACGGTGCAACACCTGATGATCCGTGCATGCTGACGGTAGACTTTGCGCTGACGTATTTCTTGGTTTCAGGCGAAGTCGAGCGCTCCGGTGTGCCGATCAATTTACTCATTACCGACGCCTCCGGCATGTCCGTTTTGACAGCCTGGGCAGCCGGCAAGCTTTCTTCTTCCACGGTCAAAAAATTCTTCGATGAATTTGACCTTGAAAACAAAATTTGCAACCGTACGCTCATCATCCCCGGCAAGGTCGCCGTGATGAAGGGTGAAATTCAGGAAAAGCTGCCTGCATGGAATGTCGTTGTCGGCGCTCGTGAGGCGGTCGAGATCGTCAAGTATCTCAAGGATGGAGAATATCTCAAGGCGGTCAAAAAGCCGGCCGGGGAGAAAAAGCCTGCCGTCAGCTTTGACAAAATTACCATTCCCGAGATCGTACATCGTGATCTCGGCGTGAGCTATAAGGCTCGCAATCCCCACAGCAAAAAATTCACCGTCATCGGTGAGCGCATCCACTGCATCAGCCCCGTCATCCGTGAGGCGATGGCGACGTTCAACCCCGATCCCATCTTGGAGCGTGCTGCCCAGCAGATCAAGGCAGGCGCAACCTATTTGGATGTCAATATCGGACCTGCTGAGAGCAACGGACCTGAGCTCATGACTTGGGCAGTTAAGCTGCTGCAAGAAAATTTCAACAACGTTCCGCTCGCCCTTGATACCGCCAACCAAAAAGCGATCGAAGCCGGCATCCGAGTCTATAACCGCACCAACGGCAAGCCCATCGTCAATTCCGCCGATGCAGGATCTCGTATTTCCAACATTGACCTTGCGGCGGCAAATGATGCCATCGTCATTGCTCTGTGCTCCGCAGACGGCATTGCCAAGGACAATGACGAGCGCATGCACCATTGCCACACGATGCTCGACCGTGGACTTTCCTTGGGCATGGAGGCAGACGATTTGTGGTTTGACCCCCTGTTCTTGGTCGTCAAGGGCATGCAGGACAAGCAGATGGACGTTCTCAACGCCATCAGGCTCTTCTCAGAAGAGGGCTTGAAGTCCACAGGCGGTCTGTCGAACAATTCCAACGGTGCGCCCAAGGCATTGCGCCCGATCATGGATTCAGCCCTTGTTGCCATGGCAATGATGCAGGGTTTGACCAGCGCCATCGTCAATCCCAATGACCTGCGGCTGATGGAGACCATCAAATCCTGCGACATTTTTAAGAACAACGAGCTGTATTCCGACAGCTATCTGGAGATTTAACACCACCATAGGAGGCGATCCCATGCGGATCTTATTGGCAGAAGATGAGTTTTCGCTTGCCAAAGCCCTTGTCAAAATTTTGGAAAAAAACTGCTACGCCGTCGATGCTGTCTATAACGGCGAAGATGCTTTGAGCTATCTCACATCAGGAAGCTATGATGCTGCAATTTTGGACATCATGATGCCAAAATTAGATGGGATCTCCGTCTTGAAGCAGGCGCGGCAAAGCGGCATCGGCATTCCCATTTTAATGCTCACCGCCAAAGCCGAGATCGATGACAAAGTTTTGGGCTTGGACAGCGGCGCAAACGACTATCTCACCAAGCCCTTTGACACGAAGGAGCTGCTTGCACGTCTGCGTGTCATGACCAGAACACAGCGTGCCTGCGAGACAAAGCTCTCTTTTGGAAATATCGCGCTGGATCAAGCTACATTTGAGCTTTCCTCGCCCTATGGCAGCTTTCGGCTTGCAAACAAGGAATTTCAGATCATGCAGATTTTGATGCGCAATCCGCAGAATTTGGTCTCCACCGAACGCTTTATGGAAATGGTTTGGGGCTATGATGCGGAAGCTGAGATCAATGTTGTATGGGTCTACATCTCCTATCTTCGCAAAAAGCTGACCGCCTTAAATGCTGACATTCACATCAAAGCCACTCGAAATTCCGGCTATTCCTTGGAGATCGTCGTATGATTCAGAAGTTACGGAAAAAATTTATTCTGATCTCTATGGCAGCATTTTTCTCTGTCCTGCTGGTCATTATTTCAACGATCAATATTGTAAACTATGTCGAGGTCGTGCACGAAGCGGACGAGCTGCTTACGATTCTTTCTGACAATCACGGCAGATTCCCCAAGGAGCCCAATGGTGAAAAGCCCTCTCCCGGGCATATGTCTCCCGAAACACCGTATGAAAGCCGTTTTTTCTCCGTCGTTCTCGACACGAAAAGCGATGGTGTGATCCAAACCGAAACCAGCAGAATTTTCTCTGTAGATCAGGGGCGTGCAATCAAATACGCTCGTGAGGTCGTTCTCAGTGAAGATACTTCCGGTTTTATTGACAACTACCGATTTTCCGTTCACCCCGACGGCGATCATTTACGCATTATTTTTCTCGATTGTGGGCGAAGCCTGGATTCGTTCTATCGTTTCTTGCTTGCAAGCCTCATCATTTCGCTTCTCGGCTTTGTTGTCGTTTTTGCACTGATTGCCTTCTTCTCAGGGCGTATCATCCGTCCGATTGTGGAAAGCTACGAAAAACAAAAACGCTTCATCACAGATGCAGGACATGAATTGAAAACACCCCTGACGATCATCCATGCCGACACAGACGTGTTGGAAATGGAATACGGCACGAACGAATGGTTAGACGATATTCAAAAGCAAACGCATCGACTCAGCGAGCTTACGAGCCATCTCGTCGAGCTTGCTCGCATGGAAGAAGCCGAAGAAACGCTGGCAAAGGTTGACATTCCGCTTTCTGATATTATCAGTGAGGCGGCAGAATCCTTTATCACCTTGGCACAGGCACAGCATAAAACGCTTTCGCTTGAGATTGAGCCTATGCTCACACTTGAAGGAAACGAGAAATCCTTGCGGCAGCTTGTAAGCCTGCTATTGGACAACGCCTTAAAATACTCCCCTGAAAAAGGACAAATTCTCCTCACTTTGCAAAAGCAGGGCAACAGCATTCAATTTTCCGTTTATAACACCACGCAGAGCCAAATCGAAAAGGATTGCCTGCCTAAGCTGTTTGACCGTTTTTATTGCATCGATGCCTCACACAGCTCGCAAACAGGCGGCTACGGCATTGGCTTGTCTGTTGCCAAAGCAATCGTTTCTGCACATAACGGAAAGATCCAAGCCTTTGTTGACCACGATCACTCCCTGCGCATCACATCCACTTTCCCACTATAGTCGTCCTACCACACAGAACGAGCATGCTCAGCAAATATATTATACCAGTTCTCGTTAAAAAGGTTTAGTAAGTGCTTACACATGGTTATGGTGTCATACAAACTCACCGACAAATCGGAATTTGACGTGTTAATATGCCGTAAATTATAATTGATCTATCCGCACGATTTCACCACAGAAAGAATCAGATTGCAAAACCTTCAAATTTCATTCGACAAAAGATTGACTTTTTCCAAAATTCACATTACAATTTATGAAAGAAAGAACGGAGGGCTCTGCAATGAGTGAAAAAATACATTACGATACTCTGAATCTATGTTCTGATTACCGCTTTATCCGTGTTGTCAGCGAAGACGGCGTATTCTATGATCTTGTGCGCAAATGGCGCTCGAGAGAGCACGTTTTTCGACTGAAGCAGACCTATCCGTCTGCCGAATCCTTGGGTCGCGCATTCGTACCGCCTTGCATTTTCCGTGATTTTACGGAATTGGATGGCCCCGAGAATTACCGTGAGGCGGTTTGGAAGGATGGAACCGATTTTTATTTTCCCCTCAAGCCGCTGGATCAACAGGCATTAGACGCTTGGAAAAAATAATTTTAAGGCTGTAAAAACGCTCGATCGACAGCGTTTTTACAGCCTAATTTTCATTCTCCGCGGTATTTTTTTCGGGTTGCCATGCCGCCTCGGATATGGCGTTCGGCTTTGTTCTGCTCCAAGACCGCCTTGACCTGCAGATAAAGCGCACGGTTATAATGCGGCAATCGTTCGGATAAATCCTTATGTACCGTAGATTTGCTTACGCCGAACTCTTTTGCAGCAGCACGAACCGTTGATTGATTGTCTATAATGTACACAGCAAGATCGCAGGCACGTTGTTCGATATTTTCCCTCATAAAAAGTAACCCCCTTTGCTGTGTGTCCAAAACAGCTTATGCAGGGGGTCAGGGAAATATACAACTATTCGATATCGTCAGCTTTGGGAAGATTCCAGTGGTAATGCGCCGCAAGCAGGCGCACCGTCAAAACGAGAATGCAGCCGATCAGCATCGCCAAATACAACGGAATGATCTTACGCAGCAGCACACAACATACCGCACCGACGATGGAGGCACAGGCATAAATATGCTTGACCAATATGTACGGCATATCACCTGCCAGCACATCACGGATCATACCGCCGCCGACACCGGTCATCACGCCGACAAACACCAAAAGGAAGCTTCCACTTTCGGGTAAAAACTCCAAAGCATTCCAGATTCCCATAACGGTGAAAACGCCCAAGCCGAGGGAGTCCATGAAGAACAAGCTGTACTCAAAGAGCCGTTCTTTGTGCATCAAATGATGCCGCACCCAAGGGATAAAAATGATGATCGAGGTAGTGACTGCAACGATCGTATAAGCAGGGTTACTAAAGGCAAGCGGCGGCGTGTTGCCCAAGATCAGATCACGCACGATACCGCCGCCGATCGAGGGCACAAGTCCCAGTACGATCACGCCGAACAGATCCATATGCTTTTTCATTGCAGTCAGCGCACCGGAGGCTGCAAAGGAGACGATTCCGATCATTTCAAGGATCGTTACAAATACATCCATAGCTCACACTCCAACAAATAGGCGCATTGCAAACGCAATGCGCCTATAAAATTACCAATCAACCGGCAGTGGGTGCACAATACCCTTCCGGTGAATCAACGCGCTTGATCGAAGCGCCAAGTCCGACCAGCTTGCCGATAATATCCTCATAGCCACGCTCGATATACTCGATCTGCTCAATGACGGTCGTGCCGTCGGCAGCAAGTCCCGCAATCACCATTGCAGCGCCTGCACGCAGATCGCAAGCGTGAAGCGTGCAACCATGCAGCTGCTCAACGCCGCTGATCACCGCAACTTTCGTATCAACCTTGATGGAAGCACCCATGCGGTTGAGCTCCGCACAGTAGCGGAAACGGGTATCATAAATGCTCTCGGTGATGATGCTCACGCCGTTGGCAAGCGCCATACACACGGCGATCTGCGGCTGCATATCCGTCGGGAAGCCGGGATAAGGCAGTGTCTTGACATTTGCCTTACGCAAACGGTTTGTCCGCTGCACACGAATTGCATCATCGTATTCAATCACACGAGCACCCATCTCACGCAGCTTTGCGCTAATGCAGTCCATGTGCTTAGGGATCACGTTTTGGATCAAAACATCGCCGCCTGCGGCAGCAACAGCAGCCATATAGGTTCCGGCTTCGATCTGATCGGGAATGATAGAATAGAAGCCGCCATGCAATGCACGCACGCCACGAATCTTGATAATATCCGTACCTGCGCCGGAGATCTTCGCTCCCATCGCATTGAGGAAGTTGGCAAGGTCAACGATATGCGGCTCCTTGGCAGCATTTTCGATAACCGTCGTGCCGATCGCCAAGGTTGCTCCGATCATAATGTTCATCGTCGCACCGACGGAAACCATATCGAGATTCACTCTCGAGCCGATCAAGCCATCTTCGGGAGCAGAGGCGCAGACATAGCCGTTCAAAACATCGACCGTAGCCCCGATTGCCTCAAAGCCCTTGATATGCTGATCAATGGGTCGAGGACCGAAATTGCAGCCACCGGGCAGTGCAACTCTGGCGTGACCAAATCTGCCCAGCTGGGCGCCAATGAAATAATACGATGCACGAATACGGCGCACCAACGCATCGGAAGCCTCGCTGTCACGAGCGTGTGTGCAGTCGATCTCCAAGGTGTTCGGACTTAAACGGCGGTTACTCGCACCCATGCTGCGCAGAATATCCAGCAGCAGGCGAACATCTGAAATATCAGGAACATTCTCGATGCGGCATACACCCTCAACCAACAGCGTTGCAGGCAGAATCGCAACTGCAGCATTTTTTGCGCCGCTGATGGTGACAGTGCCGGAAAGCGGCTTGCCGCCGTGAATGACATATTGCTTCATATAGAAACCTCTCAAAATCAGAGTGTAAACTTATGTATCGGTTGACCATAACAAGGCATCATAAGTATAGCACATAATCTGCGAATTGTAAAGAGAAAACTACAAATCAGCAACAGAAATACCACAAAAATTTCAATTCATATTGCCCCCCGTAGCGCAACTGATCACCAAATTCCGATTTGTCGGGCAGAACGTATCAACCACTGTAGGGGAGAGTCATGACCCTCCCCTACAGTTCGAAATTTGAAATTCAGCGATAAATCGGGATTTGGAAGTGATTTAATTATTTTTTGCGTTTGATCTGCGAAGTCCCTTGGGGTAGTGGTTTTTGAGCACGCCGTCAGCGCCCTTTGCCCAGCCGAGACTATAACCGTCCACACAAACTAAGGTCCAACCACGGAAATCTGCATTCAAAGTCTGTCCTTGCAAATAAGCTGAAATCTCATAACTGTCAGATGCAAAATTCGCCATGTTAGGAAATTCTTTGAGCCACAACGCCAACGCATGCGAAGGCACAAATCTGCCCTTTCGCACCTCGCCAAGCTCCAAGCCCACACGCAGGACCTTCATGCCGTTCAATTTCGGAAGTCCCTTCGGCGCAAGGTAACAGGTATCGCCGAAGGCAACTGCCTGCTGTGGCATAAAAATCTGATTCAGCTGCATAAATTCCCGGATCGCAGGCGGAAGCGCCACCGTTTCCTGCAACGCAGGCTCGTGCCTCTGCCCTGTCTGCGAACGCCGAAGCACGGCGGCAAAATGTCCTTCGCCACGAAGCTTATGCGGAAGCAGGCGGAATGTATGCTCGATTCCTTGCGCAGATGCTTCGATCCAATCGGGTCTTCCGCAGGAAAACCACGGTGCTTCTACTCTTTCGACGATAAAATCCGGATGATGTTCCAAAAATTGTGCGATCACACCCTCATTTTCCTCCGGCGCAAAGGTGCAGGTGGAATAAACCAGCCTGCCGTTGGGCGCAAGCATTTGAGCGGCGGAGTTTAAGATCTCCGTCTGTCGTGCGGCGCACATTTTTACCGTCTCCTCCGACCAGTCATTCACCGCTGCATCCTCTTTTCGGAACATTCCCTCGCCCGAACAGGGCGCATCGACCAAAATTCGGTCAAAATACGAAGGAAACCGCTCAGCTAACTTCGCAGGATGCTCATTGAGCACCAGTGCATTGGAAATGCCCATACGCTCGATATTTGACGAAAGAATTTTTGCCCTTTTCGGATGGATCTCGTTGCAGATCAGCAAGCCTTCGGAACACATTGCCGCAGCGATTTGAGTGGTTTTCCCTCCGGGGGCAGCGCACAGGTCCAAAACGATCTCCCCTGGCTGTGCGTCGAGCAGGGTCGCTGGTGCCATAGCACTCGGTTCCTGCAAATAGTATACCCCCGCATCATGCAGCGGATTCAGCCCCGGTCGAGCCTCTACTTGTAAATAGTACCCATTTTCTGCCCAAGCTACACGCTCTTCGCAAAAAGAAAGCTTCGGCGCTTCACCCTTGAGCGGATTCATTCGCAGCCCCGTATTCCTCGGGCGTTCATATGATGCCAAAAAATCCTCATAATCCTCCCCCAGCAGGCGCTTCATTCGCTCTAAAAATCCGTTCGGAAGCATATTCCCCTCCATACAGTGTTTTCTTTTATCATACCATAGCTTTGAAAAAAACTCAACCCGAACACCGCTTAGTGCGCAAAAATGACCGTTGAACGATTTTTTTACACAAGTTGAATTTTTTGTGATACAATACAAAATGGAGGTGAGGCAATGAAATTTCGTCTGATCATCGATAAAACCGAAGAGGAAGAAATCATTGCGAGGGTGCATGAAAGATCTTCTTTGACCGAGCAGATCGAAGCGCTTGTTTTGAATTACGCAGGCACCGATCGTATATACGGCTTTGCGGAGGACGAGATAAAGCTGCTGAAATTTTCCCAGATCGAATGTATCACCGTTTTAGACGGCAAGATCTACGCTATTGACAATCACGCCGAGAGATATCGCTTAAAGCAGAGGCTTTATGAGCTTGAGGAGATTCTTCCCACCTACTTTTTCAGGATCAATAAATCGACCTTTGCGAACGAAAACAGTTTGGAGCGCTTTTCCGCATCATTCAATGGCGCAGTCGATGCGATCTTCAAATGCGGCTATCAGGATTATGTTTCACGGCGCTGCTTCGCAGCAATCAAAAGGAGGTTTGACAAAAAATGAAAAAAATTTGGAAAGAATTTTTCAAAAGAGGACTTATCGCATCCGCATGCGGACCTATCGTGGTTGCCATCATCTATGCAATTTTAGGCTCTGAAGGCGTTATTGTTAGCTTAACCCCGAAAGAGGTTTCTGTGGGTATTATCAGCTCTGCCCTGATGGCATTTATCGCAGCAGGTGTCAGCGTTGTCTATATCATCGAAAACTTGCCGCTGATTTGGGCGATCTTCCTTCATGCCGGCGTGCTGTATGCCGATTATCTGGGCATCTATCTGCTCAACGATTGGCTCCCCCGTCAGTGGGATACGATCGCAATATTCACGATCATTTATATGATAGGCTATGCGATCATTTGGCTGTTCATCTATCTTTCGATCCGAAAGAAAGCCAAGCGCATCAACCAAAAGCTAAAAAATAAAGCATAACAAAACGGAGGTTTTCCCTCCGTTTTGTTATGCTTTATTCTTTGGTTCTTTTCTTGTAATCCTCATCGATTTTTGCGCTCCAAGTATCGCTCAGCGGTGCATTTCTTCGCACTTGGCAAACCGCCTGTGCTACCGAATCATACAACACCTGCGTTCCCTGTCTGTCGGCTTTGTAATTCACCGCTCGATCTCTTCCGATGCCATATCTTGCCGCCGTTTCGACCGCATCGATATTCGCGCCGATGAACAGAAATTCCCAGCCGTATTTTTCCTTTTCGTGTTCGATCATCTGCTTCACACGCTCGGACGTATAACGGTGACTGGCATTCTCCATCCCGTCCGTGGTGATAACAAACATCGTATGCGCCGGAACATCCTCCGCACGGGCGTACTTGTGAACATTGCCGATATGATGGATCGCACCGCCGATGGCATCGATCAGCGCAGTGCAGCCTCTGACGGTGTAGTCTCTGTCGGTCATCGGCTTGATCTCAGAGAGCCTCACTCTGTCATGCAGCACCTCGCTTTCGTTGTCAAAAAGGATCGTCGATACATAGCATTCGCCATCTTGCTTGCGCTGCTTTTCGATCATCGCATTGAAACCGCCGATAGTGTCAGCTTCCAAGCCTGCCATAGAGCCGCTTCTGTCCAAAATGAAAACCAATTCCGTAATGTTATTCTTTCTTTCCATGATCAAAACTCCTTAAACAAAAAATGTAGCTGCAAGGGTTTCCTTACAGCCACATCATAGCAAATATTTTTCTTCTTCGGGTCAATTGCCGATTGACCCTACGCCTTGGAATACAAAGTCTCCTGATCGTACTGGAACAAGATCGCATCGATTTCAAGAACATCATAGATTCGATTTTCAATACAGTACATAATAATGACATCAAACAGGGAGCTGTTGGACAAAACAAAGCCGACCGAGCTTAAAAGCATCTGTGTTTCCTCAAGCGTCAGCTCCAGTGCCATCGCAAAGGAGATCGCCGTTTTCTTGTTGGGCTTGTAATTCTTGTCCGTTTCGATCTTGTGCCATGTCTGCTTGCTGACGTTCGCCTTTTTGTAGCACTCGACCGTAGAAATGCCTTTGGCTTGAATCAGGTCGAAGAGCTTATAGGCAAAGCTTTTATCCAGCTTGATATACGCATCGATGGGAATCCGTTGCGCACGATAGGCGCTTTGCTTCGTGCTTTGCCGGCAATCGGAGCTTAGCGCCTGCATCGGCAGGCATTGTCTCAAGACGCGACTTTCATCAGATCGATCGGAATGTGCCAAAACATAATGATCATCGATATAGGTCGAGATGTCGGTAAAAAGCTTTTTGCTGAGCTCGTAAGCCTTCTTGTCGTAGACCACAAGATAGACCATCATCTCATGCTCGAACAAAAATTCATTGATCGTGCGGATGGCAATGTTCAAAACCTGATCCTTCGGATAGTCGTAGGTCCCGGACGAGATCAGCGGAAATGCCACACTTTCACAATGATTTTCCAATGCAAGCTTCAAGCATTCTTTGTAGCAGGAAATGAGCAAAGATTTTGCCCGATTTCCCAAAAACCAATTCGGACCTGCGGTATGGATGACATACTTACAGGGAAGGTCAAACGCCGGCGTGAGCTTCGCCGCACCAACCGGGCAGCCGCCAAGCGTTTTGCAATACTCATACAGCGCCGGACCCGCTGCCGCATGGATTGCCAAATCCGTACCGCCACCGGGCTGGAGATCTTTGTTCGAGGGATTCACGATCGCATCGCAATCCATTTTCGTGATATCTTGTCTGATGATTCTCAGCGGCACAGCTCTCACCCTTTCTTTGAATATAAAGTTATCATAGCATACATTTTCTCACTTTGCAACTCCACCGTCGCAGCGCCATAGAGGCACCTTTTCACTTTCAAAGAAAAACTGCCGACATGAAGCCGGCAGTTTGCAGGTTTATCTTCTGGTCATGATCCACGGCAGAGAAAGACCCATGGAATCCAAGGTTTCCTGAAGCTCGGCATCCAAAATGCCGTCAACGGTCATAACGTCACCGTCAATGCTGATGGTTGCCGCATCGTTGCCATACACGCCGTCAACAGCGATCGTGAGCTGATCTCCCTCGAGCTTGTAGGTGCTGCTGATGCTGGGCAGTTCTCCGAAGAGATCCGCAATCGACAGACCTTCTTCGATCGAGGTTCTGAAATACTCCTCAACGCCGCTGCCAAACTGAACTTCGAACATTTCATCTGTCTCGTCCTTGCTCATACCCTCGGCTTCCAACATTTCATAGGTCACGTCAGCCAGAATGGGGCACAGATCATCAAAGAAGTTGCCCATCGAATATTCCATGGAGGCTTCGTCAAAATAGAGCTCGCAGTTGCCGTTTTCTTCAAAATCAAATCGGACATCAAAAATCAGCTCCAGCTCCGAAGTCTTGTCGCTCAGATCCATTTCGAGGCTTTCTTCGAGCTGATCAACGATCATGTCGGTCACATCCAGCTCCAATGCCCATTCACCGACAAGCTTTTCAGCCAGGGTAAGCTCTCTTTCGGTCGTGGACGGAGTGTCATCCTTCTGCGCAGCGGGAGACTTTTCGCTGCCTGCACATGCGCACATGATCAGAATCAGGCACAGAGAAAGAAGCATGCAGAGTAAAATTTTGGTTGTTTTCATTTTCGTCTTTCCTTTCTTTTCACAAATTGCTGCCCACAGCCATTCAGCCGCAAATGCTGCAAGGCAAAATTATGCAGCAGAAATACCGCCAATCGCCCAATCGCAGAAAACGCTTTGCGGCATTCAGCTACAATTGGATTATAACATTTCTGCGATAAAAAGTCAAACCTGTGGTTCCCGATAGAAGCATTTCGAAAAAAATTCAGAAAATGAAAAAAAGTTCTTGACAAATCGAAACTTGTCCGCTATAATAAGCCCTGCTACGGACGATTAGCTCAGCTGGCTAGAGCATCCGCTTGACGTGCGGAAGGTCATAGGTTCGAGTCCTATATCGTCCACCATACAAGAATAATCCGAACTTTTTCCTTATCGGGAAAGCGTTCGGATTTTTTGTTTCCCTCAGCGAAGTCGAACGCTGGGCATGAGCTGCTTTCAAAGTTTCCCTAGATACTATTACGAGATGATCTAAGGCCTACAATTCAAGAAACAAAGCTATCTGCCCGGAGAGATTCGGGCAGATTTTTCACTTTCAGCGCGCTTTGGCTATTCACACGATTGCAAAATTCATAAAAATATGATATAAAAAGTATGACAGTATACATCGTACGAATATAAAAACTATTTTATGAGGAATATTATGAAAGAGTATTCAATCAACGGTGGTCATGCCGTATTTGGAAAAGGTGAATTTACATACCAACCCGTATTAGATGACTTTCAAAATGCAAAGTTTATAGGAATAATGACTTTTAACATATCGCCGCAGGCAGACAGCACTTTGCTGGGGGCTTTGAAAAGCGCCTGCTCAAATGGGACAAATGCAATAATAATAACAAATATTCCTCAAAGATATTTGAGTTATTATAAGCCAGAATATGCTATAGCCGCAAAGGACAAAATTGAGTTATATCTGAATCAATTAAATCCGAAAAACTACGGAATGAGATTAAATCCGTATTTCACATTTAAAAATCACGCAAAAATTATTATGACAGAAAATATTGTTTATTGGGGATCAAGCAATTTTTCTGATGAAAGTAGTGGAAATTTTGAATGTGGCACTATTTCCTCGGACAAGGAACTTATAGGATACTTGAAGGATTCATTGTTTCCTGATGTACAACAGAAATCTGTCCCGTACTACAAATACAACTTCGCCGTAGCTATAGCCAATTTAGACAGTTTAATCCCTGCTTGTAAAATTGCAAGGCAACATTTGTTTGATGCTGCTTTTATGCCGTGGGCAGATTATGATACAAATTTTGAAGAGAAATGGATATACCGTACCACTGATAGTGGAGCAACTATAGAGTTTTTACAAGGCTTTATGCGTTTTTTCTCAAAATTTGAAGACGCACTTAATGTTGTAGATGACATAATAGATGAGTACTGGGAGCTTGATGAATTGCCCGAACCGGTTGGAACTTTGAAAACCTTGTTTGAAGAGTACAAAAGTACCTATGAGAGCTTTTATGAAACAATCTCGTCATTGTTTGAAGATCTTAAAGACCTGGCTAGGTATGATGTTTCGGATGAGGCTTGTAGGAAAATCGTAAACGATTATGGTATGGAAGCTTATGATGAACAACTCGACTATTATGCCGAAAAAGCAATGGATGAAGCTTCAAATGAATACGAAGAATTAATTAAGAATTCCGAATCGACTATACGGGATGCCTTAGATTACCTCGATTGCATTATTTCATATTTCATGGAACTAAATAGCCATTTGCATCAGTTGCTAGAAATCGATCCGAGGATTGACAACACTGGTGTGAGCATAACATTTTTGTAACTTAACGAATACCAATCTTTTAACGATAGGAAGGCACTACACCTTGACGGGGAGTAGTGCTTTTCTGCATTTTGGGTATCCGACGTGCAAACGTCAAGAAAAAAGTGAGCCACTCGCTCAACGAATCATGCCAATTATGCTTATTTTTTTGCAGATTTGGCTTAAAAACATAGAGTATATAAAAAATGATGCCCCGGATCAATTTGATTCGAGGTATCATTAGCTTAATATTTCTTATGCAACAGATTCAAAAATTCTCTTTTGAGTGTTGAGATATGCCTCAAGATTAATGATTGCACTCTTATCGCTACTCAACTCATCTGTAAGAAGTTGCACAGAATTATCCTTTGCCAGTTTGACAGTATATTCGTAAATTCGTCCCACTAACACTTCGAGTTCGGTGGTTGTTAGTTGAATTCGAATTTCTTCGTAGTTTTTGTGCTGTTTAAGCGCTTCAAGAGATTCCATCAGGTTTGTGATTTTTTGAAGATCCATATTACCCTCGCGAATTGCATCAATGTATACCCTGAATGTAGCATGGAACTCTTTAGAAACTTTGGGTTCGTGTTGCTTCCACTTATTGTATCCCCAAGTACCAACACCGGCTAAGGCTGCACCTGCTACAGCAATTCCGACGCCCTTTTTGTGATTCTTTACAAACTGAATTGCCTTTGCGCCAAAACCTTGTGCTTGCTCTGCTACTTTTTGATCAATTGGCTTCAGAAGCTTTACAATTTGCCCCTTCTTTGGACCGACAGCGTAACGAACAACACCACCAATTCTCTTATAAACTCCGGTTGTTATTTTGGTTGCAATATCATCTGGAATATCAAATGTTTCTTGAACGATTGCCACAAAAACACCCCCCAATACTTTTTATATAGAAACAATTTTATATATTGTACTTATACCACACAATTAGTTAAAAAGCAATAAATAAACATAGGAAATGGATTTTAAGACCGGTGTATAAATTACATTGTAGGTCTATTCTTGCATTCAAAGGGTTGTGCTTCGGCATGGCCCTTTTTCTTTTTTTGCGGTACATTCGACTATTGTCCAGCCTTTGTGTACAATGAGGATAGTAAAAACAAAGGAGGTAAACGCAATGGGAAATTTTATTGAAGAACTGTATTACGGCAACATCAATCCGCAAGACCGAAGCACAAGACAAAATAAAGTAGTCCAAAAACAAATGGAAATTCTGACACAGAGCGAAGATTTTCTGACAAAGAATCTCCCGGAAGAACACAAGAAAAGCTTCGTTACTTTCTCAAACGCATGGGATATCATCAACGGAGAATCCAATCTGGACAGCTTCATCCTCGGTTTCCGCTTGGGCGCAAGCTTCACCTATGACACCTTCGTGTCCATCGCCTCTCCCTTTCAAAGCCTGTCAGAAGAATAAACCGTTAAATTCAAAAAGGAGGAACACAAAATGCAAGACACCATCTACGATCCCAAAACCGGTCTGCACTACAAGCTCATGGGTGACTACTACATTCCCCTCGTCAAAGCCCCCGATCCACCCAAAATTGGCATCTGGGGCCACCGCCGCTACGACTACCTCAAAAACCACCGCCGAGTCCTCTTCTCCATCATGCAAATGAACGAAACCCTCACCCCTCACTTAGAAGAAGTTGACCGCCAAGCCACTGAACTCTACGACCGCCTGATCAAACAATTCGCCACCGCCGAAGGCATCACAGAAGACCTGAAAGCCACCAACCAAATGGAATGGGTCACACGCATGAATAACATCCATTCCCGTGCTACCGAAATCGTAGGCAATGACTTGATTTTCGTATAATCCGATTGAGAAAGTATATATTAATCAGAATACCAGAAACTTATTGTACCAAGTTAAAGCCTTTGCATCTACTGTGACTAAACAGTATACGGGAGTGCCGACACTATAAGACAGACGCCCTCTGCGGACAATTCCACAGAGGGTGTTTTTCAGTTACTTATCACTTAGTAAGAATCTGAACGAGTGCCTTCGCGATCGTGTCGGCATCTGTCTCTGTATTTTCTCTCCCAAAACTTACTCGTATTGTTCCTTCTGCGTATTCAGCCGGAACTCTAATAGCCTGAATAACGTGAGAAATTTGTGTGTCCACAGAGTCACAAGCAGAGCCAGTAGAGATCGCGATTCCCTTCAAATCTAGGCGGTGGAGAAGCATCTCTCCACTCACATCCTTAATTGAAACACTTACATTTCCGGGTATCCGATTATCAGCCCCATTGCGAATATAGGTAATATGTGCTTGATCAAGAATTTCTAAAAAATGATCTTCAATTTTTCGCAAACGATCAGCAATATCACTCATTTCATCACAGTTTTTCTTCAGTGCAGTAGCCATGCCGACGATTCCTGCCACATTTTCTGTGCCAGCTCTTAAACCGCTTTCTTGAGCTCCTCCATTCGCATATGGAGAGATACATGTACCTTTCCTGATATAGAGAAATCCGATCCCTTTGGGACCATTGAACTTGTGTGCAGATGCCGACAACATATCTATTCCAAGTTCCTTGACATCAATTGGCACATGACCGATTGCTTGCACTGCATCTGTATGAAATATTGCTCCATGGACATGGGCGATTTCAGCCAATTTTTTTATCGGCTGAATAGATCCTATTTCATTATTGGCATACATAACCGAAACGAGTCTCGTCCGATTTGTAATGATACTTTCGAGAGCCTCTGCTGTAACAATACCATCTTGGGTAACATCCAAATACGCAACTGGGTAACCCAATCTTTCAATAGCCTCGCAAGTTCTAAGAACTGCGTGATGCTCAATCATAGATGTAACGGTAGTTTTTTTCTCAAGATTGCCAAGTGCACTTCCCATAATTGCCCAGTTATCGCTTTCAGTGCCACCAGAGGTAAAGAAAATCTCACCAGGCTCAGCCCCAATACAACTAGCAATCAAAGCTCGAGCTTCTGCTATTGCTTTCTTTGGTTTTCGAGCAAACGAGTATGGTTGCGAGGCGTTTCCAAATTCGTCTTGAAGCCAAGGAATCATAGCCACAAACGCATCTTTATCCAGTTTTGTTGTAGCCGCATTATCAGCATAGATCATGGTTAATCCTCCGCTACCTGAAGAGGGTACAACCTTCTTCTTTGAATTCCTCTATCTTTGCAAGAAGTTCTTCTTTTGTTACCTCCAACTGTTCAGCAAGACAATAGACACAGAAGAATACCGAGCTTTTCTTGTCAATCAGTTTTTTTGTAAGGCCAATTTCATCTTTAGTAAGCACAGTCTTGCCGCAGACATAACAACTCTTATTTCCCATTCAATTATTCCAATCCTTGCACACCAAAGGCAGGCAAATCCTTTCCTGCATATTCTTCATCTAGCAAACCGAGCTGGTATCGAATAGTGTCTCTCATTCTCCTTGCTCGATCGAGGCAGTAACGTCTAAATTCCCTCTCTGAGATATCTGCCGCACTCTGGACATGAGGGAATAGCAACTTCAAATAAGCGGTTGTTATTCTCTTTACTGCTTCCGTGTCACGAGTGTCTGCACCTTCCGGTACAACGACGTGTTCATCAACAAAACTTCTGTAGGTCATATCACTGCGTAACTCATGAATGATTGAGCAAAAGTATTCCGAATTGAGAGCCCAGCCATCAATTTTAAGATCATCGTTCATTCTGGGAATATTCCAGCCCTTAATGAATCCATGAAAACGTTCGATAAGTGCAGACTCATGGAAGACAACCGGAAGCTCTGTAAACATGTTAGCATAGCCGTCGGCGTCCATAATCTCTTTTCGGATGTTGCCACACAGAATCACGCCAGCATCTGCAACACCTTTGTAGTCACCAACTGTGAAATTGCCTTGCTCCATATAGCCTTTCAGTGCTGCTCGCATCTCATCAGTATCAGTGAACGAAATCGTTTGAACTTCATCCAGGGTCACAAAGTCGCTACCTGCAATCAAGCCCTCTCTTCGCTTCGTCTGGTCATAGAACATCTTTGCTCTACTCATCACGCCGCCACTGGAAAGCCAACCATAACGGCTAACATTACCGAAGAGGTAAGACTTACCAGTTCCCTTTGGAGCAAGCTCAATAAGGTTAAGGCGTTTCTCAACAAACGGGAGTAGTCGGGTAATCATCGTCAACTTTTCCTCTTCAGAAGAATACCCACCTGCGTTATAGTCCACTGCACCCAAAATCACATCGATCCACTCGCCAATCTCAAAATCACGACGAGCATCTTTGTACTCATCCAAGTCGATCTGGTATGGGCAAAAGTTCTTAAACGAAACCAGTTTGATTTTCCCTTCACGAGAAGATTTTGCACGAGAACGTTTCTGCTCATATTCAAACTCAATGTCAAAATCCTCCGGGGAACGATAACCAAGTTCAACCATTCCCCAAGTATCACTGCCTCGAACAAGATCATCCTTACACTCGTCCCAAACATGGCTTTCAATAATAGTTTCCTTATAGCCCAAGCCGAAGTCAGGTAGTGCAAACGAGACCTCTCCCGTTCTAATATCAATATTGATTGACACTTTTGCCAAGAATTTTACAATTTCACCCTCTACAATGACTCGATTTTTGATTGATGTCCAATCATCTTTGCGGGGAATAAACTTTTTCACAAAGCGAGCCATATCATCTTTGTCAAAATTCCCATCATCATCTTCGAATTTTTTCAGGAGCCAGTCTCTCATAAACGCAGGCAGACTAAGGGCTGAAAAGAAGTTGGTTTTCTTCAAATCCTTATATACAACCATTTCATCGAAACAGTCTCTGAGCTTTTCTGTATAGTCCATTAAAATTCTCCTTAGAAGGTAAGATCATCGAATTCCTTCTTGTCAGCACCACCAAATTTGCCCTTTATCTCAAATGTGAGGTTGCCCACAAGGTCATCACCATCATATACATCTGCGCGGACATCTTTTTTTGAGCGTTTTTGCGAAGGCATATTTACCTCATAGTGTGTTGCATCTAAGTGCTTCGCCTTAAGCCGTTCTCCATCAATAATAACACTAATGTTGTACGGATGCTCAACCTCAGAAATAAATATCACAAAGGTTGTTCCTGTTCTTCGATCAGCTCTAACATCTTTATCAGCCAACTGAACAACCAGCGATGTCTGTTTGCGGAGAGTCAGTGTAATGACCGGCACCAAGACTTCTTCCAGTGAGGCACCACCATGAACCTCAACATTTGCTGCTCTACTCTTTTTGAAGCGGCCATAATCTCCAAGAACATAATACCCATTCTCTTTTACAGCAAAAGGTAGATCAGCATCAGGAAACTCCTTACAGCAGCGACCGGAGTGCTCTCCTTTGGTGTCCGTCTCGTACTTTTCTTCCTGCCTTCGAATTACCGCCAATCTAGACGCACCATGATCACTCGCTATAATAAACGATTTACACCTATGCATCGCCAGCTCAGTTGCCGCTCTGTCAACAGCACGTTCAATAATTTCCAGCTCTGCCGCAAGATGAATGGGGGTCTCGTGTTTTTCGTCAAAAACATAACCGCCCTTTTCCTTGTGTTTGATATCATCAAGATCTGATAACTTTTCTTTTAGCGGACCGGACCATTTTTCGTAAAATCCACGGTTGATGGAAGTGATCGTCGGTAGTTCGGCATATGCGACATCAATATGCATCGACAGTCCTTTTTTCTTCACCAGCGCAGTTATGTACGAAAGATATTCAACACCCAATGCATCAATCCAGTACAGGAAGGCAGACTTCTTGTCCGGGATACGAAGAATAGCACTATCGCGTGTTTCCAGATGCACATACGGAAGGCTTAATGCATATGCATTTACTCGTTCCTGAAATTCAGGGTGAATGGTATTTGTAAGTTTCTGAAGCTTGTACTCTCTAAAGTAGGAAGTCAACTCTTCAGATAGCTTTCCGCAATCAAACGTGTAATCCCTAAGGTAATCATACAGTGCCGGATAAACATACTCAATTTCAGGGCAGTATCCGTATGTAGAAAGCCAGCGAATAACTTCTTCCCGTTCCATGCGAGTGTTGTCAGTATAGCGATACAAACTTTCAGCATAGTTTATGCTGTTCCGATGGACGAATATAGCAATCTCAGATTCTGGAAAATAACGAATCAGTTTTTTGCGTTCATTATAGAACGCATAGAAACGGCTGTCATTTCTTGGAACCTGGATAATTGCGGTCAGGATATTATCTTTAAGATACTCATAGTTGTCGGTCATTTGGACTACAAAGCGCAGATATCCTGTACCAATACCTTCTACATTAAGCTTCAAGAACAAGAAGAATAACCAGTTCCTAAACTCATAACCTGCACAGTTACGATACAGATCATCATTGAATTCTAAAGCGAAACCGTATTTGCCGAACACAGAAACAAGAGACCATTTTGCTTTTGCCAATTCCTTAAACAACTGATCCCATTGCTGGTCTGTGCCAAGGACCTCATCTGTCACGAAATTTGGAAGCTCTTTTCGGATTGCAGCATAGGCGGAGTTAATACTACTAACAGGAAGCGTTGCCGCGGGGAACTGCATGGCAGTATTGACACCAATTGTTCCCGTGGCGCCATCTTCACACAAACGCAAGAATCCCTTAATACCGCTCACAACCGAATCATCTACGGCATATTTTATACAGGTTAGGCCTATACCCGAAAGAGGACTATCATCAACGTATATACGACCTTGTTGTGCAAGGCGTCGATCCTCATTTGCAAGGTCAAATACCTGTGTTATAACACAACGGAGCAATACAACGACACGGGCAGAACCAAGGGTTGCGTTTTTAAGTCGACGAAGTTCTTTTTCTGCTACGGCAGCTCCTTTTAGCGCCAAAAACTCTCCAAGTCCTACCAGAACATGCTTATTCTGCTTATAGTCAACATCAAGGGTCCTGAAATGATCGATAATATCATCAACATTGGGGAGTTTATCCTCCTTGGGGCAGAAATCGCTTGCGCGATCAATGATTAACCCAAGTTGAGACAATTCGTCCAGCGTTGCAGAATATTTATCATCACCAACAACATAAAAAAACGGTAATCCCCTTGCGGTGGCTATATAGTTGAGAACTGCACTGCACAGCATAAGCATTACCCCCTTCCGTTGCTAATAATTTTAACCCCTAATTCCATGTCCCCAGCAACGAGCTTTTTCAGCCAAGACTTCAGCTCCTCAACGTCTTCCATGTCATCGATGACCTTTTTAGCTTCATCACTGCCGCCGGCATTATACTCCGCACTGGCCATGCTCCGTACTTTCGCCTTAACGGTAGGATCATCGCCCCAGTCATAAGGATCAACAGCAAGCACTTCCAGAGCTGCTCTAACCGCACCGATATCCGGCAGAAGCTTTATGTAGTCACCGATAATGTGTTTCGCAAAGCATCGGTCACGATGTGCAGGATCTTCAATTGTGTCAAAGAATGTTGCACTTTGCAGAAATTCAAGAGCAAGCTTAATCTCTGCTTCTGTTTGGGCATTGCTATTCAGCACCGCAAATACCCTTTTGGCCTCGCCATAGATTACAGGTTCCAAACAATACAGAATCGGAGTTTTGTATTTTTCAGACCACTGCCTCGGATTTTTGGTTCCGCCTGTTCTATCGCTCCAGAGCTTGAAAAGCTGTACTTTAATTTGATTCTTTCGATAATCCTCAGCCGCCTTTTTTACTTCTGCATTGCTCTTAGTTGCAGACAGCATGAACATATCGACTTTGATAGAGTTCTTGATTTCCTCGCATTCTGCGCGTGAGAATCCACCAAGATACGGCTCATACAGTGTTATGAACGCGCCAAGAGTATCGCTAAGAATGTCGTTCAGTTCTAACTGATGAGTCGAAAGTTCAGTAAATAGCTGAAGCATATTTTCGGGGAGAATCTCATCATAATTTGCGAGTTTTAGAAGCAGCTCAAAGACCTTGTCGAGGGCAGGCACCTTAGTCCTTATAGCCTCGCAAGATAGGCCGATAAACTTCAGTGTCTCCCTCCAGGATTTAAAAGTAGCATCCTTTGTATGATTCGATACATTTAAGAGCAAATTGGTGATCTTGATGACCTCATATTCCACAATGAGCTTACGAATCTCATCCTCACCAGTTGTAGAAACCCACTGTGCAGAATGTTTTACACTGAACAGCTTCTTGATATCACCGAGCATTTGCTCCATAGCACCAATTTCAGCCGCCAAAGATACCAATCTGCCATTTTCAAAGTGCTCAAGGAACAACTCAATACCCTTTTGGCAATTCTCCGCTGTGAGAAGACTCGTGAGATTCTTGGTGCAAGACGGTCTTTGACGGGCGATTTTTCCGATATCATTGGCGATACTGTGTGCGGCCTGTCCATCGCTCTGAACAAGCAGAATGTATTTTTTGACAATGTCGAATACGCCAAGTGTATCTACTTCCTCAAGGCACCAAACAGGATATGCAAATTCTCGCATTTTCGCCTGGATCAAGGTACCTGCCTGTGTCGGAGATGAGCAAGTATTTGGCATGATTCCCCAAGCCTCTTCTGTCATTTCATAAAATGCTTTCTCATCTTCTGTTAGGCTCACAATGTACGTTGTCTTGGATTTTTTGGTCATGTAGTTCGCAATCATTTCTGCGAGCTTATCTGGTGTCATCGACTCTCTATGACCTTCGGAATCCTGGCAACGATAAGGATCACTATTATACTCCCGCAGTAGGAAACCGGTAATAAATACTGATAGATTACAGGGAGAAAAACCATACGAAGTCTCAAGAAAATCACAGATCTCATCAATCGCAATTCTTCCATTTGCCTTGAAAGAGTCATCAATCATTTTCATGACAGCGCGCTTGATTACAGAAATCGGCTCTTTTTCCAAATCAGAATCCGTCCAATAATTATCACGATTCCATACTTTTCCGAGAACGGTTTTCTCACATCCCTTAATCAAACCCGTGATTTCAATATTGCCCATGCCATATCTAGCGATAGGTTTTGCTGTTGTAAGTTTTAGCTGTGATTCAGAGAGACCCTTAGTGAAGTCAAACGCATAAACAAACCGGCTACGCACTATAGTTTGCATGATCGTGTGAACCGCAGTTGCGCCAGTAGCCTTTTCTCCATCCTGGTTTGCATATGTCCACACGACAAAATGTCCATCGTGAATGCGTTCTCTCCACGTACGGTTAAGAACATCTTTTGCCTTTCGTGCATTATCTTTGGCCTGCTGATTTTGATTGCCTTGGTAATACATTGCCATGGCAGAAAATTCCACATATCGTTCGAACTCTTCTAAGCCCAACGGAGTAGAAAGAGCATCAATAATAGCAATGTTTTTGTATTCTTCGTTTGCCACCGCTTGCTTAATCATGCCACGGAACTTCTGTGCTTCCTCGTCGTTTTTCGCAAGAGCAAGTACGGCATAAAAATGCCAATTTACATCCTTTGCCTTCAGAGCATCCATGGTTTTTGTGAAATTCGCAACGGTAACAATGGGAAGTGCGCCAGAATCAACGCTTAAAGCATACCGCAGTTTCAGCGCAGGGGTAAGGCTCAAAGCGGTTGCCAGCTGTTCGCCTTCTTCGACCAATTTATTGATTGTTCCATTTTTGCGAACTTCGGCCTTATATCCGTCAATTTTTGCACCGTCTCCAGCAAGAACGGCCACAGCATAGGCCTTTTTACCGTCGGCGATCGGTGCGGGAATCAGGATTCCTTTGGTGACGAGTGCCTTTGCTATGTTTTTACAGCCATTTTCATACTCAGGTGCGTCGCCCTCAAATGCATAGCTTAAGTTTTGGTCTGTAGGTTTGAGCAGAGGAATAGAACCGCCCAGTCGCTGATCAACCGCTTGCATAATCAGGATAGCTTTCAGAACAACCTTTTCTTTTTCAACAAGGTTTGTCTGCTGAGGGAATGTATCAAGGATCAATTTGATATCGGAAGACAAATAGTCCTTGCCTTTCTCATAGAAAAAGTCCCACAACATATCAACCGTAAGAAGGGGCCGATCGGACATCGGGCTTCTATTTTGAATAAACCATTGAAAAGCTTGAACATCCAAATCCTTTGGAGTCTTAATAAAATCAAACATACTCCGCTGATTTGACTGGAACGCGGAAGCAATATTCTTCAGAACTAGAGCGGCCGTAGGATGGATCGGCAACATACGCTGCATAACCGATGCATTTGTTACTGTGGCTGCCTTCATAACAGCATTTCTGGACGAGGAGACTCTGGCATTCAGATCCCCAGTCATCATATCCCACTGTTTCCTTGCTGCCGGAATAACAGAGAACGCATGTCCGATAAGGTCAAAAGCAATATTCGGAGGCAAGCTGATTTCAACCTTATTAAAACGCTGCTGAACGACACTCATTGGGTCATCCTTGGAGACCGAAGCTCCTGCAATGGAAGAAATCGGGTGCGTAACGATGATAAAGTAAAAATGAGCCTCTTCGCAAATTGAGACAATCTTCTGGAACTCATCCAATGAGTTCTTATTCTGACGGAAGAAACCGCTAAACTCATCCCAAATCAGCACAATTTTCGTGTTATTTTTTGTGACAACATCAATAATCCATTTGCAAAGGGAATCTGACGTAAGGGACAGCGCAGTAATTCCCTCCTTCGCAGCCATCTTGAATATGCTATCCATCAGGCCGGAAATCTCCGTGCTTTTCTTCAGCGTGTTTATAATTTCATCAGCAGAAGACTGTGAAAATTCAGCCATCCATTCAGGCTTCTCAAGGAGCGTGTTGACAAAGCTATTATGGGCAGGATCCTCCAGCCAAGAGATAACACTTTCCTTCAGAGTGTTCTCGCCTTTATAGGAACCAGGGACCTTATCCAATGCGGCACGAACGCTTTCTTGCACTGCGAGAAAGAGCTGTTGGGGCGAGGTGATACTTCCAGAAGCATAGCGATACGCGGTGATGACACCATGTTCTTTATGTCCAAGCAGTTTCTCAAGAAGCGCGCCATTCTTTTTGAGCGGTTCGTACATATCCCAATAGGCGCGAACCTCGGACTCCGGCACCTCTAGGATCCGCTTCAATGCATACGCACACTGAGACTTACCGGTTCCATATGCACCATGAATCCACAGAGACCGATTTGTCGTGCCACCAAGCATCTTGTCGACACTGCTCAGCATTTCAATAAATGTTTCATGCGGGTAAGTAGTCTCCCACTGTACTCCTGCATTAATGGCCGATTCATCAATACACGGGAAATATGTCTCATTAACGTCAAAGTATTCGCAATATTTCGTGCTCGTAGCCATATCAGAGTTCCTCCTCAAACAGCTTAAGAACATCCGCGGCGGACTTGTCCCTTAAAGTGATGGTTTTCAGATCATTGGTGTAAGTTGCATTGATATAGTCAGGGTAGCGAGCTGCAAGCCCCAGAAGAACCGATTTTAATTCTTCTTCATCATAAAAGCCCATCAAGCGAACGGGGCTTACAGCATCTCTATCTGTATCTTCCTCAAACAAATATGTTACATTAAACTCCTTGCTGAGGTTGCATTTTTCCGCAAAACGATACAAGGCGTACAAAAACACCCTATTATCGCTCACTGTCCACTTCAACCGAACAATGTCGTCCTCATCTGTAACATATCCAAAGTTTAATGCCGTACCAAAAGGTGTACTCATGATGCGCTTATAGGACTTTACGATAGATTTTGCATCTTTCGGTTTTACATCTAAGGCGACCAGCATATATTCTACCTGAGACCGTTCATAATAGAAACCGACATCAAGAGACTTGACATACCATGCAATCTGGGGATTATCCATTGCCAGGTTAACCATCATCAGTCCAAGTGCCGTTTCGCTCTCCCAGCCGATCATATCCACCAACTCAGCAAAGGGTGTAAAGTGGTTCTTTTCATTAAGACCAGCATCCCGCAAAAAGCGTCGGAACATATCGTACATCATTGGCCCCAAAGAGTGTTCAGTAAAGAAATCCTCCTTGAGGTCAAAGAACGAAACCAGCCAATCACGTTTCGGAGCGTGATCTGCAAATGAGTTTAAGCTCTTCATGGATTTTCCTCCTCCTTGCGGATGCCTCAAAGAATGGAACAGTAAGCAACCGCTGTCTATAAGATGACACTGATGACAATGAATGCAATTTGTAATCTGAAGCTTACCATCAATAAACTTAATACTGCCATTCCTACAGTTTGTTTCGCATACCCTACATCCAGCACAGTAGGATGCTTTTCTAAAGACCTGCCGGAATAGTTTTACAAATTGGGGGTTCTCTTTGGATATCGCTTGTGGCAGATATACAACATATCCATTTTCTTTTTCAATTACGGAAAACCGATACGTTGTCCCCTTCCAACTAACACTATATCCATCACTTGTTTCATAGAAATCGCCAATCGTTTTGATCCACTCTTTCCAATCTGTGGATGGGTTGACAACTGTAATGGTGATGTGTTCGCCGGATGTTGATTCAATGCACCTAAATGGATTGTCAACAAGATCTCGGCCATTTTTGCGTGCATTCCAACCGCCATTGCGTACATAAGATTCTGCAGCCTTTTCATCTGTTGCAGAATAGGAAGTCCTAATACGTTCAACATATCTATCAACTTCTGAAGGATATGCACAGCGTCTAAAATAATCACTGGAGCCACCACTCATCGGGCAAAATAAGCAGCCAGCTCTAGAATTGCCTTTTTTGTAGGCATCATTTATTGGCACATCATTCATGAACATGTAGAGCCAAATCTCAGCAGATGTCCATTCGAGAATCGGATTGTAGCTATACTGACCTTTTTGTTTTTTACCAAAATTCTCGTATTCGTATTTACTACGAGTAAGGCTCTCATGGGCTCTTACCCCCACGAAATCCATGCCAATGTAATTATCCTTTCCGGTAATTTCTCTCATCTTCAAAGTCTGTGGCGTACTCTTATGAACACTACAGCACCAGCGCAAGACTCGAGCAGGAGGACCAAATAACTGCCAGGATTCGTCGGGGGTAAAGTGCGAATTCGAAATGTAAAATGGAGTCCCATCTTCCTCACACTGTTTTTTTGTCTGTTCCACTGCGGAATATGTGTCAGGGAACTCCATTCCGGTATCTCCGAAGATAACAACGAAACTTCCAATAGGCAATGCTTTCTTTACCAAATCCAGAAGAACCGCACTATCCTTACCACCAGAAAAAGCAACATGGAATATGTCCAGCTTTGATTTGAACTTTTCATATTCTTTTACAATCTTTTTTACTGTCGTATCTTCGATAATTGCAAGGAGGTCTTTGTTCTTCTCACACATAACTGAAAGATCAACCGGGTGCAAAGAATCACCATCGATTTTTGAAAAAGGAATGCTGCCATCTTCCAGTCTTACCGGCTGCAATTCAGGTTCCGTGTACAGATCGCCACCTTTTGTCTTGGCAATCAGCACACCCCTATACCAATACATGTTAGACTCGGCCCACATATAAGGTTCTTCACACGTATTGTCATAATTCCAGTAGTTGTTGAAGCCAAGAAGATCCATCTCATGCGCCCACACGGGTCTAGGTTCCTTGGAAAAAACGGTTGGGGTGGAATTTAACACTATTCCGCCTGACAGGGAATCATATGTATATGAATACAACGGAATCAGCGCTCCTCTCTAATGTTTCTCGCTCTTTCTACAATTTCCGAAAGGTTGGAGTATTTTCTCTTTGCGGTCAAACCGCAGTCAAAGAAGTATTGCCCAACACAATCCTGGGTAAGTTCAATATTTGAAACTGCCGCAGCCTCACATAGCATATCTGTATAACCGAGCGGTAAGTCCTTAAACTTGATAATACCTGCATTCTTGTCATTATAGTTCATAACAACAAGTCGATATTTGTTGCTGAATCGATAGCAGAAGCTTTCCAGAACATAGTGGTTCCAGCTGATTCCGCAGGCGGGGAACAAAGCAAATGTAGTAATGGATTTTATCGGTGTAAACCTGTCTCCAAGAACCTCAGATAAAAGGTGGTCGATCCTTTCTACATCAAAAGAAATATATTTCTCCGATACAAAGCGGTCTACATCGACACGAACCATCGTTCCATACAAGGCTTCCATAGAATATTGCTTATTGATAGCACCCGTCAATTCTGTCGCTCTAGCAAGAACCTCGGAGACGGAACATTCATCTCTGCCAACACAGAATGCTTTCAAGAGAGCCGTAATATCTACACCGTCTGATTCCTTTGTGATAATCTTCCCGTGAAGATAATATCGACCTTTCAAGATTCGGGTGAATACCGCCGAATACAACGCAGTAACAGACAGTTCGTAATTATCATCAGGGATGCTTCCAAAGGGTAAATCTGTTATAGATGCAAAACCATTTCTTTCGCACTCTCTTGCAACGAAGTCCAAAATGGCAGTCTCGTCTTCGTTTCCCACAAGAAAATGCTGCATAACAAAGTATTTACCCTCGCTAATCCAAACAAACTCTTGGCTTGCGGATAAACTCCAAGCAATTTTATCCGATGGAATATACTGCAGTTGTTGCACCATCTCATCAAAGAGAATAACGCTACTATTGCCAGCAATCCGAAGAATATCATGAACAATCGCATCATGTTCAGAAAGCTTATTGCCCGCAGTAATAATATTATGACCAAAATAATATCCGGGTCGACTCTTACGCAGGATTTCCTTTAGCATTTCTTCGGATATGATTAGCCTTTCTTCAAACCAATCAAGGTGCTTTTCCATCAACACTTCGGTAAACACAACGCAAGCACCACTGGAAAAAATGCTATCAATAAAAGCCCCTACATCATCCAATAGCGAATCACTCAATGCGAACAGCATCCCGTCGATAAGTACGCCAGCCATTTTAATCTCACGATCGAGTTCTTCATCAGATTCCGGAACAACAATACTTTCCGCATCTGCATAGTTTCTCAGGCGCATCATCTCAATTGGGGAGCCAATCCGGAAACCATAGTGGTAGTGTGCCTGTAGTAAATCAGATAATTCCTTCGTGTACTTAGGTGACCATACTGGCACCTTTTCTTTAGGGGTCGCATTTTTCTTATCTGCTGCATCTGCATTCTGACCAGATCTGCAATAATGTACCACAACATCATCTGGCGATATATTACAGACGTTCATCAGGGCGCGGACCTTATTAATAATGCCTGTTGCACTAACATTGCATTCAAGAAAAACTCCGTCAGCAATTTCTTTTGGGTAGGTCATTCCCTTAGAGTCGCCAATGTCAATTCTCTCACTTGAAGAGAGTTGCTTTCCAACGGGGAATGATAATGCATAATCTTTATAAAAAGCCCTAACGAGATTAATGTAAAGCGCATTCCAGCTAACACACACTATTGGTGTACCTTTGTATGTGCAGTTTGTTGGTTTTGTATGGGCATAGCTCCGCGTTTCTGCGAAATTTACAAGTTTGTTCTCGTCTACCATTCGATTCGCTGTTCCTTTTAAATTTTCTATTTCTACTGATTCCTCCTGAAGAATACGCTCAAAAGCAATTTTATCAGTCTTGTATAGCGAAACAATCTCTCTAATGAGCTTTGAGGCAGCTAAGCCCTTCGTGCCTCCTTGATAGCAGTTTCTGAGTGCTGACATTTGCATTGAGATGCCGTTCACATTACGAAAACAATCATCAATCAGCAGGCCCCTAGATACCGCCCGATTGCGTAATATCTCTGATACTTCCGACACAGCACTCGTTAGAGAAACAGTGCCCTCTTCAACTAAAATCGCGTACTTAAGCAGAAGAGCAGCTTCATATTTATCCCAAAATTTCCGAATAGCCATGTTACTCACCTCAAGTTATTTTTGCAGTATAGAGATTTATATACTACCGTTGCTCCTGCACATCAAGGAATTCGCATTTATCCGCAGAATCGGCAACAACTTCAACAATATCTTCTATCCCACAATCTAGGACTGTGCAAATTTTTCTGAGCACCTGCGTTGAAACATCGCCACCTTTTCCCATCTTGGCCATTGCATTCGTGGAAATTCCAGCCTTTTGTATTAAGTCTTTTTTCATCATGTTTCGGTCAATTAACATTTTCCAAAGTCTATTATAGTTCATAGCCATTTCGATCACCTCAGAATCAAAAATTCGGCAAAATACAACATATAGTATAGCATCAAATGTATAAAAAGTCAAATTGATATTGAGTTTCTCAATTTGGTGTTTTGTGGGTTGCACTTGAGATTTAGAATGAAAATACAAGAAAAAATCAAGTTATTGAAATATGCTCCCCGTTGTGGTAAAGATGGTACTGTCTTTAACCTCTAAGTGGGTCGGATAAGCAAAACGAGCAACAATCTTCATGTAAAAGATTGCTGCTCGCCTGTGTTAACTTGGTTGATCTTCAGACATTTTCTGTTTGCGTTCTTCTCTGATTGCTGCGAAGCAGAGGCCGAGGTTGGTGTGGCGTTCAAGGGAGTGAAGGTCGGTTTTAATGAAGTCCCAAGATTGCTTGTAGCCTTCCATTCTTGAAAAGTCGGAATCGGAAATGTAGGACAGAAAACCGTCTATATCGTCCTTATATTTCCGTGCAAAGGCATAGGCATCATTTTCTTTTTCTTCATCGGAACTGTTCAGCTTTCCGTAAAGTACATGGTCAAGATTACAGGACATGTAATAGGCTTGATAAGGAATAGACGACCATACTTTTTTCAAGCCCTTAATACGGTCAAGCTTGAGTTGCTTATGTTGATTCCTGAGTATCAATTGCTCAGGTTTTGCGGTCTGTATTTCGGTCAGGGAATATACAGGTTTTTCTGCAGTGGGGTTCTCTTTCACGACTGTGTCCGGGATATATGCCCCATCTGTATCAACAATATGGATAACCTGTTGGAAATTATTTTGGGTAAAATGCATGGAAGATGCGTAATTTTTTACCACATCACCGATTGCTCCGGCGATTGCTTCCGGCGCAATGGTTGTGTCAGAGGTAATATCCCCATGCATGATTTCTATGTGGACTTTGTTTTTGTCGAAAACCTTGTTTAATATAACACCAAGGGCAGTATCGTCGGAGGGTCCCTCCACGATAACAAATACGACTTTTTTACGAGCCACTGAATTCACCCGCCTCTCGGAATGCAAGAGCAATTTCGGCATTATTGGTGGGATCGTAAACCTCCTCGCTCTGTTCCCCCAAGATAATGTCTCTGAAGTAGAAGTCTCTCAAATTGTTATTATCCTTGATATTGGTCATGCGAATATATCTGTTAGAAGGATTGGTAGTAGTAAATGCAATAAAGCCTCTGTCCAGAGTTTCCAGCGGGCGAAGATTATGGGAAGTAAACAACAGTTGGCCTTTTCCCTTTTCGGAGATGATACGAAGCAACTCGCCGAGCAAATATTCAAACACTCCGGCGTCCAGCTCGTCAATAGCTACAGTGATGGATGCACGATTATACACAACGATCAGCAACTGCAATACGGAAACAATCTTCTTGATTCCTTCGGATTCATACTTTAAGGGGATAGGCTTTTCGTTTTTCAGGGACATAAGCTGAATCTTAATGCCCTTTTTCCCATTTGCGAAAATCACCTCACCCAGGTTTTCAATGCTGATGGTAAGTCCCGGGACGATTTGGGAAAGAACAATGTTCATGTTATTGATGACATGTTCTGCCATGGAGAGTGCCTCTTCGGGAATAGGTGCAGCGTCCTCTAAGGGGAGCAGGATATTGCCGGCGGCACCTTGATTCTCGTCCTCGTATTGGAAGGCGATAGGGAGCATATTCATGCTGATAATTCCGGAATTAGTAGTATTAATGACGAACAACTCAAAGTTTCCGTAGTGAACAAGACTATTGATCAAGTTCACATGTCTCCGGTATTCCGGATCACTCTTACTTTGTTGATGATTTTTGATAGCAGTCAATAGTTCTCTGGAGAAAACAAAAGATCTGGATGCACCCTCTGCAACCTTCTTGGCGACCATGAGATCCATGGATGCTTTTTTATCTTTGCCAACCAGACAGGAATATTTCCCAACCGGAGCAAAAACCCTCTGAGAAGATGTGTCTATCAGAGGACTCTTGCGAAGCTTGGCTTCCGGACCTTCATAGGAATAGCTCAGGATTTCATCCTTGATTACAACTTTATAACGGTTTTCTTCGCTTTCTCCAATCGTCATGTTCTGCTGAGCTTCCATCTTCTCAGCACACAGCTTGAATTCGTAGAAAGCCTGGTATTGTTCATCTTTGTGTGTAACAGAAAACTGATAGCAAAGAATTGCATAGTCCGCTTCAACATGAATGTAGTCAGCAAACTTAGCAGGAATAGGTTGCCCGGTCAAGGTTAAATGCAAGAGTTCCATTGCATCGATCAAAGCGGTCTTGCCGGAACCGTTCTGACCATAAAGACCCATAATGCTGGTTCTGTAGGGTTTTCTGTTATTCGTAAAACTTAACTGCCCCTTCTTGACATTCTTGAAATTCTCAATGGATAGACTTTCCAAACGAACAACTGTATCCATCATGTCCTGTTCCTCCTTGTGGTTTTCCTCAGCATAATAATATCATTTATATCAGAAAATGTCAATATGAATTTGCAAAACTTCACATTTTGTTCCGTTTGTTAAACTCGCTTAAATGTTTTTGAAAACAAAAGCCGTAGTAATCGTAGTTTACCTTTCAATAGCTAACGATATACATTGCCTTATCAATACAGAATTGTGGGACTTTTTTATTTATCATTTGTATTATTCTTTTTGGACTTGTACATTTCCTCACACTTGGGAGAGCAGAAGATTTCGCCCGGCTTTTGGGGGACGAAGGGGGTAAGGCAATTTTTGCAATACGTAATGGGAGTCTCATCGTCTGTCAGCATGAAGCTAAACATGATTTGGATGATCAGGATCAGTGAATGGAAATCCCAAACGATTGTAGGCTTTTCTCGCAGCGCGATGCGGTATGTAGGCGCAATGCCACCGAAGGCGGCTATGCCTTGTTGCAGCATCTGGCGCTGCTCCGGAGGAAGACGGTCGTAATCTGCATAGTAGAGGACGGAGGTTAGGTAGGTAAAGGCTATGTCGATAAATTGCTCTTTCAGCCAGTCGTATCGTTCGGAATATTCTCGCTGAAAGCTCATGTTTACCGCCAGGGGCTGATCCACCATAGTCATGGCAAGAGCCATCATAGTGCGATCGTCATGTACACTCCACATGGAGTTTGTACCGTGTTTTACTACATCCGGTTTTTCAAAAGGGAAGAACAAATTCAAATAATCTTCGGTAGACATGGCTTCTTCCCGGATGAAATGATTTTTGGGAAGATATACGGCCTTATAATCCATGAAATTGGGGGTGGTCGGTAGAGCTGCCATTAGGCCCAACAGACCATAATTTACAGCAAACTTCCGAATCGCTTTTTGAATCTTATAGTCAGATTTTTTCTGTGCACCCATCCTTCCGATTGTGATGGCATCCAGGACGATCTGCTCATAGTTGTCCATGGGATTATAAATGCTGGGCTGGGCGGTTTCAGTAGGCTTTAGGAACATTGTGCCGTCTGCAGTTGATCTCCATTCGTATTCGCTGAACCGCACCCATGAGGAACCAAATTCCTTAAATAACGTTTTCATAAACCACACCTCCATTTTCCGAAAGGAATCTCTTTTCTGTTAGGGTCAAAGACTGATGATGCGCCTTTTCAGTAAGTACAGAAAGTAACTTTTTGCGGATTTTCTTTAGCATAGATCTGCGAACCTTGCGGATATTCCGGTCAGATTGCCCACGAATTGTGGCTATTTGAGTAGAACTTAATTGGCGCAATGCCCAAAAGGATAGGAGAAATTTATGCTCCTCTGGGAGTTCACGGAGGATCTTCGACAGATATTCCTCCGTTACGAGCTGATGAATATCGAGAGGACAATAGAATATTGAATCAGTAAAATCGCCTTTCCGTTCCTTATGCTGTAGTGCATTGTTCAGGGTGTCGGGAAAGTACAAAGCATCCTCCAACGCTCTGTAATCAAGGGGTATATCATCGCCGCTCCGGCATATTTCGTGATATCGTTCTTTACGTTGACGGTTGGCATCCAGTCTGTCCCACCATGCTATGACATTTTCAAAATCTCTTTGGGTTCTTGCGGCGTCCTCTATCCGCTTCAAAGCCTGCTTTTGTAAATCACGCTTTAGCTGTCTCCGTTCCGGTTCCTCTTCTTCGTCTGTATCTATGGGACGCTCTTTAGCATCGGCCTCCAAACTGTCAATGAAGATTTGTTCCCTTGCAAATCTGCGTTGTGTCTCTTCTTGTTCTGCTTCCTCATTGAAGTCGGTGCAATCATCATTCCAAAAGGCAATATCGTACTCGCTATCTGAACCGTGGTCGAGATCGTTTTGCTTATGGTCATCTTCGTACCGGGAATCTGCAAATAGGGATTGATTTTCTTGTTGTATAAAATTGCTGTGCATTGACGGGAACCTCCCTCCAAAAAATATTTATGAATTATTTGTAAACTTGAGAAAAATGGTTCCGCTAAAGCCCCCGAATTTCTCCTATTATTGAGGGGTAATTTTTACATATTTTCCACCCGTCTATCTACATTCTATCAAAAACACTGTCCAATATTTGGGACTTTGTGTCGAAAATTTTTAGAAAATTAAAAAGATCAACGATTTTTGGGTTGATAATACTTCGGCATATTTACATCTATCCGCGAATGCGGTAAGTGCTGATATGCCGTTTTTCTTATTTGATAACTGCCCCCACTTTTTAAAGGTGAGGGCATTATTTATTTTCAAGGAAAGGAGGAATGCCTATGATCAGGTTAACATCCGGGCAGACGGTGCGTGTTCGCCGCATGGTTCGGAAGCTATGCGCCAACTGTGACGAGGACAGAAACTGTCTTCTGTTGGAGAATGGCGAAACGCAACGCTGTGTGCAACTAATATCCCGGTATGGGGTGTACTGCAAATATTTTCTTGAGGCGGTGCTACCTGTGGATCGGGAACTGTTCGCACAAATCATGGAACACAACATTTAAATCTAAAACAACGAAAAGGAGAAAAGTACAATGAAGAAACTGAACGATATGTATGTGATCGGCATCGATCACGGCTATGGGAACATGAAGACGGCGAACTGCTGCTTCCCTACAGGGGTGCTGAAAAGCGACAAGGAGCCGATCTTTATCAACGATCTGCTTGTGTGGAACGGGAGATATTATTCCATCGGAGCAGGTCACAAGGAATTCACGGCAGATAAGTTTGAGGACGAGGATTACTGTGTACTGACTCTTGCCGCCATTGCACGGGAACTGAAACGGGAACGGATCGCGGAAGCGAAAGTATTTATCGCTGCTGGCTTGCCTCTTACTTGGGTCAGTGAGCAGAAGGAATCTTTTAAGAAATACCTTTTGCAGAATAAAGAAGTGACCTATATATTCCGCAATGTGGAGTACCGGCTCCAAATCGTCGGCGCTGAGATCTTTCCCCAAGGGTTTGCAGCGGTTGCAGAAAAGCTTGGGACTTTCACAGGAGTGAACCTGCTCTGCGATATTGGAAATGGAACCATGAATCTTTTGAAGATCACGAACAGAGTGCCTGACACACAGCATATGTTTACCGAAAAGTATGGTGTCCATCAATGCACCATTCTGATCCGGGAACAAATGATGCGATTGCACCATGCAACTTTGGACGATGCGATTATTACAGAAATCCTAAAGAAAGGCACAGCGGATATTGACAAGGCATATCTCGAAACCGTAGTTAAAACTGCAAAGTCCTACACAGCCGGAATCTTCCAACGACTGCGAGAACATGAGTATAATCCCAAGCTTATGAAGCTGTATGTAGTAGGTGGCGGTGGCTGTCTGATCCGCAACTTCGGAGAGTATGACAGTAGCCGCGTGGTCATTAACGATGATATTTGTGCAACGGCAAAGGGGTATGAGTATATGGCAATGCTGACCCTGAATCGAAAGGCTGGCGGAGTATGAATATCCGAAATGTGAAGCTCCGTCTGAATCTGGATAGACCGGAAGATCGTCGGGTCTTTGATTTTTTGCAAAGCAAAGATGATTCCTACACCAAGACGGTTGTTTCGGCGCTTTGCGAGTATTTGGATCGTTCCGACGAGAAAACAAGAGAGGATATGTTTCTAACTCGGCTCACTGCTATAATTAAGGAAGAGATGGCAAACCACAATCCCTTGGCCGGGTTACTGAATATGGTGCAGACAGCTTCTGCACAAACGCCCTTCGTACCGCCTACTGTTGAAAAGGAAGAAGCAGCCGAAACAGAGGAAGCACTACTCGGTTTCCTCGACAACTTCTGATGGGGACACTTTTGCTCGATTTTGGCACCACTGTGACCCCAATTTGAGCCGATTTTGACCCCAAAAAATCAGATGGGGTCAAATACTGCGAAAAGAGGCCCCACATTCAGAAAAGTTGGGGTCAAAATTGCGAGAAAGTGGAACTTTCTTGGGAATTCGATTCAAAGATGGTTGATCTCCGATATTCGAGGCTGATGAGGAAAAGAACGAGAAGAGAACGGTTTTAGGGAACGTCCTACGGAAGGACGGGAATTGTCTCATACCGTAACAAGCAGGGAACTTGTACAGCAAGTTCCAAAGAACAGCAGGAATTCTCCCTACTGTTTGTCTTTAGGGGACGCCCCTAAGACCCCGTTGGGAAAGAACACATATGAATGAAGTTTTCGGGATAAACTATTGACAAATGCACCCAATGGGTGTATTATGGTATTGAGGTGATTCCATGAATATTCGTGAAATGAGAACTCGGCTGGGAGATACCCAGAGTCAATTTGCAGAAAGATATCAGATTCCTTTCCGTACCATTCAAAATTGGGAGTCCGGGACGAGGAAGCCACCGGAGTATATGATCAAGCTGTTAGAGCAGAGGATCCGTGAGGATTTGGTAAATCGAAAGACAGCTGTACTGCCTAAGTACGATCCTCAGAAGAAGGATCTGCCTAAGCGGAGCGACTATATTGGCTCTCTGTCTTGGCTCAAGGCTCTCCGTGATTGCATGGGAGAATCCGTTGTTTTCGCTTTGGATCAGGCACTCATGTGTCAGGGGAGCTTTGGCGGTCGAAGTGATGAATATATCGTTTGGGTGTATGGAGACGATGCACTGTCGGGATATAATGGAGTCGTGGTTCTGGGAAATCATATCAGCCGCTACAATGTGAAGAACCGAAACGGGATCCTTTACACCGACTTTAACCGGACACTCTCCGATGCCTTCGCCAATGAATCCATTTTGGATATGCAAGGCATTACGGAAGCGGTCAGCCGATATTATTATTCCAACGGAGACAGCTTTGAAGGTCTGTTCATTCCCCCTGAATATCAAGATCGGTTTGAACAATTGGCAGAAGAAGCCATCGATTATTACGGCAGTTAAGAGGTGATCCTATGCATATGACAGCTGAAGAAAAACTCATGTACGATGTGATGAAGGCTATATATGACAGCGGCATCCCTATCAGCTTCAAAGGTTCTATGGTTTTGAAGGCTTGTCTCCACGAAGCCGGCTACACAGAGGACACACGACACACCGTAGATATTGACGGGAACTGGAACACAGACACCTTCCCCACCGCTGACCAAATGGTAGAATCCTTGCAGAAGGCACTCGATAAAAGTGGCATTGATCTTCGGGTTGGTCTGTACAGAATGTATGGTGAAGGCAGATCTGCGGGTTTTGAACTGACGGAGCCTACTACCGAGGAAGCGCTGTTCACTATGGATGTGGATGTAAACAGACCCACTATGCCTACAAAGATTTACGAAATGGAAGGCATCCGCTTCCGTGGCGTTTCTCCCACCCAAATGATCGCAGACAAAGTTTCCGCTATTTCTTCCCCAAAGGTTTTCCGCAGAATAAAGGATGTAGTGGATCTGCATTACATTTCCAAGGTGTTTGCTTTCGATGCAACTGAGGTATTGCAAACTCTTAAAAATTGCGGAAGAGTCTTAGATTCCTTTGATGGATTTCTCAACAAGAGCGACGAGTTGAAACACTCCTATGAGAAATTCCGTTTTGCAGGCGGTGTAAACAAGCCACCTTTCGAGGAAGTGTACGAGGATGTCAAAGCATTTATTAAGGATGTACTTCCCGAAGAATAAAAACAATACTGCAAGAAGCCGATGGGAGTGATCTCGTCGGCTTCTTGCATGTCTAAACAAGAAAGAAGGTATTTATGAACAAGAACGAAAATGAAAGAATCTGCCGAATGGATTTTCGGGTTTCTCCTGCGGAGAAGGAAAAGATCATCGGCATTGCGAAAAAGTGTAAGATTTCTACTTCTGAATATTTGCGGAAAAGGGCTTTGGGATATGCCGTGAAAGCGGCA
>SVKY01000036.1 GCA_015068235.1 Oscillospiraceae bacterium | reverse complement strand
CTGCGGCGGCATCTGTGCGCCCGTGCAGGCACTTCGTGTGGGCGGACAGAGTCGTCCGCCCCTACAATTTGAAAAACAAAACTCACCGATAAATCGGAAGCTTGTTATCAGGGAATGCGGCGGCTGGGCTTGAGGTAGCGTTCCTCCTCGGAAAAAACACAGCCGCAATACTTTTGCATATACATACCCAGCTCACGAGCGTGATCCTGTCCGGCTCTGAAATACGGTCGGAAATCACGGTATAAAAATGCAACACCGTATTCCTTGGCAGCTCGTTCGGCAACCTCTCGCATCAGTTCATGGTTTTGATACGGGCTAATGAACAAAGACGATGTGAAGCTGTCAAAACCGCCTTCCTGCGCTTCCTGTGCAGCGGAAAATAGGCGCATTTCATAGCATTTGACGCAGCGATTTGCGATGTCCTCGCTGACCTCACGCACGAATGGGCGCAAAGCGTATTCATCCTTTTCGATGAGTTTAAGATCGATCGTTTGGGCATAGTCTCGCAGGCAATTTCTGCGGCTGCGGTATTCAGTGAAGGGATGGATATTGGGATTGTACCAAAAGCCCGTGACCGCAAAACCGTCGGTGCGCAAGACCTCGATGCACTGATTTGCGCAAGGTGCGCAGCAAATGTGTAACAGCGTATTCATTTTTCAGCCCCCTTTATAATAAGTATAGCACAGAGCGCTGTTTTTGGCAACCTATCAAAAATTGTCTGAAAATTTTGTTTATTTTCACGAATGGAAAAGTTTGCTGATCTGTGATATCATAGATAAAATACCTATGAAAGGATGTTAAACCATGTCCGTTTCGAAAGAAAGCTATCAAGCCAGAATTCAACGCAAGGTCATGAAAAAGCAGTACCTTGTCGATGTTGCCATGGGTCGCCGCAAGGCGGATCTTGTTTTGAAGAACGCAACCTATGTTAACGTATTTTCCAATGAGCTTTGCAAGGGCGATATCGCCGTTGCGAAGGGTCAGATCGTTGGCATGGGCAGCTATGAAGGCGAGATGGAGATCGATGTTTCCGAAAAGATCGTCTGCCCCGGCTTTATCGATGCACATATTCACTTAGAGTCCTCGCTTGCCGCTCCGAAGGAGTTTGCTCGTGCTGTCGTTCCTCACGGTACAACAACTGTCATTACCGATCCGCACGAGATCACCAATGTTATGGGCACCGACGGCATCGACTATATGCTACAGGCAACCGAAGGCTTACCCATTGATGTTCGCTTTATGCTGCCGAGCTGTGTTCCCTCGACGCCGCTCGACGAAGCAGGTGCAAACCTCGACTACCGTGCGATCGACTCGTTCTATGACCATGCTCGTGTGCAGGGCTTGGCTGAGATGATGAACTTTATCGGCGTTATGGGCGGCGATAAAGAGGTTTTGGAAAAAATCATCGCCGCACAGGCGCATCATAAGAAGATCGACGGCCATGCGCCCGGTATTGAGGACAAGGATCTTGCTGCCTATGTTGCTGTTGGTGTTTATTCCGATCACGAGTGCTCCGATATCGAAGATGCCATGCGCAAACTGCGCAACGGTCAGTTCATCATGGTGCGTGACGGTACAGCTGCCCGCAATTTGGAAGCGCTGGTTGGTTTGCTCAAGCCGCCGTATTATGATCGTTGCATGTTCTGCACCGATGATAAGCACCCCAGTGACCTTTTGGAAAAGGGTCATATCGATTATATTATTAAGAAAGCCATCGGCTACGGTGTCGATCCCATCATTGCCGTCAAGGTCGCAAGCCATAACACCGCTCGTTATTTCGCACTCAATAACCGTGGCGCGATCGCTCCGGGCTATTTGGCAGACTTTGCAATTATTGATAATTTCGAGAACTTTAATGTGGAAATGGTCTTCAAGAAGGGCGTTATGACCTGCAAGAACGGCGAGGTTCAGCCGTTTGAAGCCCCTGTCGTGGAGGCATATCTTGACAAGAGAGCCCACGACACCTTCCATGTTGCCCATCTGAGCGCTGAGGATTTCCATGACGAGCGTCCCCGTGGCGTGATCGGCTTGGTCGCAGGCGAGATCGTTTCGACCGACAACGGTTATGCAACGAGTGTCGATGTTGAGAAGGATATTTTGAAAATCGCCGTCATCGAGCGCCATAAGAACACAGGCCATATTGGATTGGGCTACATTCAGGGCTATGGTTTGAAGTCGGGTGCTGTCGCGACCTCGATTTCCCATGACTCACACAATATCATCGTCGTCGGTACGAACGAAGAGGATATGGCATTTGCTGCCAACCGCATCGTTGAAAATCGCGGTGGCATTACTGTGGTCGAAAACGGCAAGGTCTTGGGCGATGTTATTTTGGAGATTGCCGGCTTGATGACTGACGAGAATTTGGTCAGCATCAACGACAAGCTCGAAATTGCTAAGGAGCAGGCATTCCGTCAGGGCGTCAGCCGTGGCATTGACCCGTTTATGACGCTGTCGTTCATGTCGCTGCCGGTCATTCCGACATTGCGTCTGACGACCAGAGGCGTTATCGATGTAATCAAGCAGCAATACGTATAACAGTAAAATATCTCTGATTTCAAAGCCGCCGGGCCCCCCGGCGGCTTTGATAATCTTCAAATTGATTTATCGGTGAGATTATCGTTTCACACTGTGGGAGGGTCATGGTCTCGCTGCGGCTCGGTTAGGTCGCGGCTCTGACAGCCCACCGGGCTGTCATTCACTACCGCTCCCTCCGCTTCGCTACCCTCCCGCACAGAAAACGGTAAAATTTCGCAGCAAACCAATGTGAAAACGTAATATTTCACGATAATTATCAACAATTACGATCGTTCCTGCGCACGGGAGGGTCACAGTGGTTGATACGTTCTGTTCGATCAATCGGAATTTTATCAATACCTTTATCAGACTTCTGCATGAGCTGCTGCGTGCGGATATCCGGTGCGATCGAAAAATTGCATTTGTGCGGTATAAATCCCTTTGTTTGACAGATACTAACCCTGCGATTTGACAAAAAAGGAGATTTATATATGAAAGCAACAGGTATTGTACGCCGCATTGACGATCTTGGCAGAGTGGTCATCCCCAAGGAGATCCGCCGCACCCTGCGTATCCGTGAGGGAGACCCGTTGGAGATTTTCACGGAGAAGGACGGAGAGGTGATTTTTAAGAAATATTCTCCGATGGGAGATTTGCAGGTATTTGCGGCGCAGATGTGCGAATCCATCGGCAAAAATACGGGGCATATTGCAGCGGTTGCCGACCGTGACAGCATCATTGCCGTAGCAGGCGCACCCAAGCGTGAGCTTTTGGAGAAACGCAATTCTGTAGAGTTAGAGCAGATTATGGAGCAACGCAAAAGCTATCGCTACAAGAGCGGCGATGCGAGACTGCGCCCTGCAGAAGCGGTGGAGCACTATCATTTGGGGGTTGCGGCGCCGATCATTGCAGAGGGCGATTTGATGGGCTGTGTCATGCTGCTGCTGAATGAAAATGATGCCGCACCGAGCGAATCCGAGCAGAAGCTGGCGCAGACGGTGGCAGGCTTCCTCGGCAGACAAATGGAAAATTGATCGAAAAAACAGGAGGCGGAGAGGATGTCCCCCGCCTCCTGTTGCTGCAAATTCCGGTTGATCTGTGAGATTATCGTTTTACATTGTAGGGGAGGGTCATGACCCTCCCCTACAGTGGTTGATACGTTCTGTTCGGTAAATCGGAATATTGCTATGCCTCCCTGGTCAATTGCATTGCCTGCAGCTGTGCCGCAGGCGATGGCATAATATGCCCGTGCGCCCGGTTGCCGACACTCTGCGCATGAATCCCGGGCAGCTTCGCCTCGCCACAGTTCCCCCTGCGCTCGATCACGTCCTTTTCTTTCATAAAAAACAACCTCCGATCGGAAAACTTACTTCAATAGTTTCCCGTCGGAGGATATTTTTTATGCGCTGCATCAATATTTCAAAAACCGCCTGAGCCGATCCTCCGCCCGCCGGAGCGTGCGGCAGATCGTAGAACGGTTTTTGCCATATTCATTGGCAAGTTCGGCTTGCGTTTTTCCCTCAAAATAGACCGCCTGCAAGACTTCTCTTTGCCAATCCGTCAGTTCATTACACATGACCTGACGCATCCTGTCAAGGGCGGCTTCCCGATTAAAACAGGAGCGATCACAAAGTGTATTTTCCATTTCTCGTATAACCTCTTTCGTAATAATGCTTTGTCAACTCGGACAGTTCGTTGCACTGCGTCAGGATTTTTGCAAGGCATTTCAGCCGATATTGGAGCGCAGCACGCCTTTGCGGATCGGTTTCGGCGGCACGTTCTTTTCGCAAAAGTGCCATATGTCGGCGCAGCAGACGAGCCGCCTCCATATAGCCCTCGGAAAGCTCACAGAGCTTCATCGAACGACCTCCATCGAGGCTGCAAAGTACAAAAGTGCATACTCCATCAGACATTGCCTGCAAAGGCGGCGCAAACCGATGCGGTAGATCTCGTCACCGATGACGATCTCATCATCGCAGCCGTCGCAGTAAAACATTACTCGTGCTTCTTCCAGCGCTATCACCTCGTTTTGAAATTCAGCTTATCCAATGCGAGGCAAACAACCGAAAAGATGAAAGGAACTATGAAAAACGCAACTTTTTATATAATTTTAATTTCCAAATATTTCCATTTCTACACGGACAGTGTACTACACGGAGCGTGTATTGTCAAGAGTTTTTTTGCAAAACGGCAAAAATATACAAAAAACGCACCACGATCTGTGGTACGTTCATGAAAAGAATGGGGGAAATGCAGATGTTAGGGGCACGAATTGCGTTGTTACGCCGCAGATGCGGCATGTCGCAAAAGAAGCTGGCGCAGACGATGGGGGTCAGCGCAAGCGCTGTGGGAATGTATGAGCAGGATCGACGGGTTCCGCCGGTGGAGCTGTTGGTGAAAATGGCGCAGCTGTTTGAGGTTTCGACGGATTTTTTGCTCACGGGCGAGAGCAAGCCGAACGATGCGCCGATCCTTCAGGCGCTTTTGGCAAAATTTCGGGCGCAAAGCGGCTTGCAGGAGGAAGATGCAGCGCTGATTTTGAGCACGATTGTGTCCGGGGAGTTGACGAATCGGGAAAAATCCGCTATCATAGGCACAAAAGGAGGCGTTGCGATGGAAGAAAAGTTTATGCTCGAAGCACTGCGCTTGGCGCGCGAGGCAGCCGATGTGGGCGAAGTGCCTGTCGGTTGCGTTGTGGTTGACGGCGATCGCATCGTCGGACGTGGGCGAAACCGCCGTGAAACAAGCAAAAATGCGCTTTCACACGCCGAGCTGGAGGCGATCGATGAGGCTTGCCGTACCCTGGGCGGATGGCGTTTGTGGCGATGCGATCTGTATGTGACGCTGGAGCCGTGCCCGATGTGCGCAGGGGCGATCATCAATGCACGCATTGCCCGTGTGTTTTTCGGCGCAAGGGATGAAAAAGCGGGTTCCTGCGGAACGCTGACGAATCTTTTTACCATGGGCTATAACCATACGCCGCTTGTCACAGGCGGTGTGATGGAGGAGGAGGCAAAGTCGCTTTTGCAGACCTTTTTCAAGCAGCTTCGAGCCAATCCCAAGGTAAAAACGTGGAAAAAGCCGCAAACAGCGATGACAAAATAAATGCAAAAAGCCGATCGGAGCAGTGCATTGACCGCTCCGATCGGCTGATTCTATGTTTGCCGATCGGTCTGTGATTTTTGACAAAGCCGGGCGATTTCGGAAAAACGGCTGCAAATGGCGTCATAGTTCTCTTTGTGATGCGGAACATGGCAGTGCGAACAATCCTTGATGCCGTTTTGCGTATAAGTGAAATTGCCGCCGCAGCTTTCCCCCAAAGCATACAACGGACAGAAGCAGAACAGGCAGTTAAAGCTCTCTTTTTCTGCGCCCTCGTGGCAGGGAAAATATTCGCAAGCCGTATTTTGGAAAAATCGATGGCTCATTTCGCTTCTCCGATCTTATCGCCCAGGCGCACCTTCGTTTCGATGCCCTTTGCGGAATATTCCAAAATATCCCGGTCGATTTTTACAGCATCCTTTTGCAAAAGCAGAATGACCGTGGAGCCACCGTAGGCAAAATAGCCCTTCTCCTGCAGTTTGGAAACGCATGCCGTGTCATCGGTATGGTTGATAATTTTTCCGACCAAAAGTGCGCCGACCTCCATCTGCACGACCTTGCCGAAATGCTCGGTTTGCAGGAGATTATACTGCCTCGTGTTGCGGCGATAGACCTTCATCGCACCTGCAATCGGATGGACGGTATGCAGAACGCCCTTGATTTTCACACTCGGTGCCTGCTTTGCCTTATCGACATAGGCGTAGCGGTGGTAATCCGTCGGGGCTAAGCGGAAAATCAGGCACATGCCGCCCTGAAATTCCTTTGCAAGCGCTTCATTTTCCAAAAGCTCCGCAGTGGTATAGGGTACATCTTTGATCTTGAAAATACTCTTTTCATCGATCGGGAGCGCCAAAAGCTTGGAATCGGCGATGCTTGCCAGCTCGTCAGGCTTCGTCACATCGGGCTGTGCTTTGCGCTGACGGGTGAAAAATGCGTTGAAATTCGGATACTCCGTTTCGACACAATCGTCCACGGTAACGCTGTATTGCGACATGAATTTTTGAACCTTTTTTTTGGAAAAGCGGCTCTTTTGCCAGGCGCCGTAGATGTTTGAGACGAATTTTCGGCAAAAAATCGTTTTCGACAAAATACGACCGAACGCCGTACCGTAGGCAAAACGGATCGCCCCCAAGCCGACCTCTTTTTCCTCCATAAGCTCTGTTCTGTTCCAAACCTGCATCCGTAGTCCCTCCTTCTTTGGGATCAAGTGTGAAAAACCTTGTAAATTCCGATTGTTCGGGCAGCTCGATCGATCGGAATTGGTGGCGTTTTTGATTTACTCACATTATACCGAAATTTCATAAAATTGCAAGTCGGCTTTTTTTACTTGCAATACGGAAGAAAAAATGATAAAATAAGATGTTAAATTATATCAACACGGAGGGTTCTCCTTTGGAAAAGAAAACAACTGTCATTTCTCCCGAGCAAAAGCGCCGTCAGGAAGGCTTTTGCGGAGAGATTCGAGAATATTGGCAGGCGCAAGGCATCACTCCCATCGCCTTTGTAGACACCTACGGCTGCCAGCAAAACGAGGCGGATTCCGAGCGCATTCGCGGCATGCTCGATGCCTGCGGCTATGGCATGACCGACACTGAAGAGGGTGCGGATATCATCGTTTTGAACACCTGCGCCATTCGTGAGCACGCCGAGCAGCGTGTGTTTGGCAACGTCGGCGCTCTGACGCACACCAAGCGCCGTCACCCGAGACAGAAAATTTTTCTTTGCGGCTGCATGATGGGTCAGCCTTCGGTTTCCGACCGCATCAAGCACTCCTATCCGCATGTGGACGGTGTATTTTCGACGCATCATCTGTGGCAGTTCCCCGAGCTTTTGTGGCGTGTGCTCAAGACGGGCAAGCGTGTGTTTTCCGTCGAGGATGAGGCAGGCTCGATCTGCGAAGGGATCCCCGTTGTGCGCACAAATCCCTTAAAGGCGTGGGTTTCCGTGATGTACGGCTGCAACAATTTCTGCTCGTATTGCATCGTACCCTACGTCCGAGGCAGAGAAAGAAGTCGCCTTCCGGAGGATATTTTGTCTGAATGCAAGGAGTTGATCGCTCAGGGCTATAAGGAAATCACCCTTTTGGGTCAGAACGTCAATTCCTACGGCAAGGACTTGGATTTGGGTGTGGATTTTGCGGACCTGATGGCAAGCGTTGCGCAGTTGGAAGGACAATTCCGTCTGCGTTTTATGACATCCCACCCGAAGGATGCGAGCAAAAAGCTCTTTGATACGATCGCAAAATATCCCAAGATCTGCAAGCAGTTCCACCTGCCCTTCCAATCGGGCAATGATCGTGTCTTGAAGGAGATGAACCGCCGTTATACCTCAGCACAGTATTTGGAGCTTGTCGAATACGGAAGAAAACTGATGCCGGATCTGATCTTGACCAGCGATGTCATTGTCGGCTTCCCCGGCGAGACCGAAGAGGAATTTAACGATACTCTGAAATTGATCGAAAAAGTACGCTATGATGCGCTGTTTACCTTTATTTTTTCCCCGAGAGGGGGTACACCTGCGGCATCCATGCCCGATCCTGCAACAAAGGCGGAGAAGAATGCTCGCTTTGATCGCTTGGTCACGCTGCAAAATCAGATTTCCGAAGAAAAGCATCGTGCTTATATCGGCTCTGTGCAGCGCGTTTTGGTCGATGGTAGAGACGGTGATTTGCTCACAAGCCGCACAGACGGCGGCAGATTGGTGCGATTTATGGGCGAAGATGCCCTGATCGGCAGTTTTATCGATGTCAAGATCGCCGATTGCACCACCTGGAGCTTGTTCGGCGAGAGAGTGGATTAAGTTCCGATTTATCGATGAGATTGGCAGTTCGTATTTTTCATTCTGAGCGCAGCGAAGAATCTTAGCGAAGTGTCGAAAATGCATACGATGCCTCGGTTTGCTCCACTGGCGGCGCTCGCAACCGTCCCCTATGACCCCTCCCGGCACGCTGCGCGTGGTCGAGGGCTGTGACTGACCGGTTTGTGACAATTCAAACAGCTCCACAATTCGGAATTTGAACGAGAACGATATTAGTGAATTTTACAGAAACGGAGAATGATGCCATGTCAGAAGTTACCCCGATGATGCGGCAATATCTGGAAATAAAAGAACGGCATCCGGATTGCATGCTTTTCTTCCGCTTGGGAGATTTTTACGAGATGTTTTCCGAGGATGCCCGCATTGCATCGAAAGAGCTGGATCTGACCCTGACAACGAGAGACCGTGGCAAGGAAAAATCCGAGCAAACTCCCATGTGCGGTGTGCCGTATCACTCGGCAGAGGGCTATATCGCACGTTTGGTGCAGCGTGGCTACAAGGTTGCCATCTGCGAGCAGATGGAGGATCCTGCCACGACCAAGGGCTTGGTCAAGCGTGACATCACACGCATCGTCACGCCCGGCACCGTGGTCGAAAGCTCCATGCTCGATGAAAGTCGCAATAATTATTACGCCTGCATTTTTGGCGAGGGCGAGAGCTACGGCTTGTGCTTTTGCGACATCTCCACCGGTGCATTTTATGCCACCGTCACCATGGACATGGACAAGGCGATCTCAGAGCTGGGACGTTTTGCGCCGTCGGAGGTCCTCAGAGGCGGCACGGCATCTGACGATGCAGTTTTGACGCAGGCGCTGCGTGAAAAGCTGAGCTGCTGCTCGGGACTCGGTGCGAAAGAACTCTTTGACGATGCGGTATGTCAGGCGCTTTTGCAGGAGCATTTCGGCAAAACGGCGCAGGAACTCGGCATCGGAGCGCATAGCGTAATTTGGCGCAGTGCAGGCGCACTTTTGCGCACCTTGAGCGAGCTGCAAAAGGTCAATTTGACCCATTTGCAGACGTTGGAATTTTATGTCAGCGGAAAATTTATGGAGCTGGATCTGACCGCTCGCAGGAATTTGGAGCTGACCGAAACCATGCGCTCGGGCGACAAGCGAGGCAGCCTCCTTTGGGTCATGGACAAGACCAAGACCTCCATGGGCAGCCGTATGCTCAGAAGCTGGTTGGAAAAGCCGCTTCTCAGCCCGAAAAAAATTGCCCTGCGCCAAAATGCGGTGCAGGAGCTTTCCGAATTAACGCAGGTGCGCGAGAATTTGAGGGAGCTTTTGCACGAAGTGACCGACTTAGAGCGCATTATGGCTCGTGTTTCGACCGGTGCGGCGAATGCAAGAGATTTGGTTTCCCTGCGGTTCGGTTCACAACCGCTGACAGAAATAAAATCAGAGCTGAGCGGTCTAAGCTCGGCAATGCTGACAGAGCTTTATAACCAGCTCGATGATTTGGGCGAAATCCGTCAGCGCATCGAAGAGACTTTGGTCGATGAACCGCCGTTTTCTGTCCGTGAGGGCGGCATGATCTGCAAGGGCTTCAACGCTGAGCTGGATATGCTTCGCGACATCGTCAGCGGCGGCAAGGATACGCTTGCACGCATTGAATCGGAAGAGAAAGAAAAGACCGGTATCAAGAATTTGCGTGTCGGCTATAACCGTGTGTTCGGTTATTATATTGAGGTCGCAAAGGGGCAGGTGTCCCTTGTGCCCGATACTTATATTCGCAAGCAGACCCTGACCAACGGGGAGCGCTATATCACGCCGGAATTGAAGGAGCTGGAGGCAACGATCCTGACCGCACGTGAGCGCATTACTTCGATGGAATATGATATTTTCAATGCGCTGAGGGACTATTTGTTGGAAAATACACAGCTCATTCAGCGCACGGCAAGAGTGATTGCGGCAGTTGACGTGCTGGCAAATCTTGCAGAGCTTGCCGTCAAGAACAGCTATTGCAAGCCCGAGGTCGATCTTTCGGGCGAGATACATATCAAGGACGGGCGGCATCCTGTGGTCGAGCAGGTTTTGAAGAACAGCCTGTTTGTTCCGAATGATACGATTTTAGATTGCGGCGCCAACACCTGCGCCATCATCACAGGCCCTAACATGGCAGGCAAATCCACCTATATGCGTCAAGTCGCTCTGATCGCTCTGATGGCGCAGATCGGTTCCTTCGTGCCTGCAAGATCGGCGCGTATCGGCATTGTTGATCGCATTTTTACCCGAGTGGGGGCTTCCGATGACCTTTCCACGGGCAGATCGACCTTTATGGTCGAAATGTCGGAGGTTGCCGAAATTTTGAAGCATGCGACGGCACGTTCGCTTCTGATCCTGGACGAGATCGGTCGAGGCACCTCGACCTTTGACGGCATGGCGATCGCCCGTGCGGTTTTGGAATATGCCGCCGATAAGAAGCGCTTGGGCGCAAAAACGCTATTTGCAACGCATTACCACGAGCTGACGGAGCTGGAAAACGAGCTTAGCGATGTCAGAAATTATAATATCGCCGTCAGAAAGCGTGGAGGCGATATCGTATTTTTGCGAAAGATCGTGACAGGCGCCGCCGACGATTCCTACGGCGTGGAGGTTGCAAAGCTTGCAGGTCTGCCCGACAAGGTCATCGCCCGTGCCAGAGAAATTTTGCACGAGCTGGAAAGCGGGGCGCCCGTGCGCACGGTGACGGTCGCCGCTGAGGATCAGATTTCCATGATGAGCATGGAAAACGATGCCCTGCGCAAAAAATTGGAATCGATCAACGTCGAGGCGATGACCCCCATCGAGGCGATGAACGCTCTGTACGAGCTGAAGCAGATGATTTGATACCCATGAACGTCAAATTCCGATTTATCGCTGAGTTTTGTTTTTCAAATTGTAGGGGCGGACGACTCTGTCCGCCCACACGAAGTGCCTGCACGGGCGCACAGAGTCGTGCGCCCCTACGGTGTCAAAACGCAGCCAACAGCTCGATAAATCGGAATTTCATCAATAATTCTTATTAAATTTCGGTATCAATTAGTATGAGGAAGAATTATGTTTGCAACATTCAAAGTCAAAAATATTTTTACGCCGAATAAAACGCAGCTTTATCTCAGCATCGCCTGCTGGGTGATGTTTATGATCGGCTTTTCGCTTTTGCTGCTGCCATTTTTCAACATCGAGAGTGAACACGGTGCGTATTGGTATCAAATTTCCAACTTTTGCGCCTGCTTTTTGATGACCGCAGGCTGTTTCCTGCCGTTTTTGAAGCAGTCCATCGGCTATACCGTTTTTCGCAAATTGCCGTTGCAGGTTTTGATCGGCTACGGCATCGACTTTGTGCTCAGTTATATCGTGACATTTTTGATCTTAGCGCTCAAAATGGTATTCCATGAGCCGACCGTCAATGTCAATCAAGAGGTCATCGAAAGCTTGCTGCAATACGGTCCGATCCCGATGGTCCTCTGCACGGCGCTGTTGGTGCCGATCACCGAGGAATGCCTGGTCCGTGGCGTGCTGTTTGCGCCCTTGTGCAAGAAATATCCGTGGCTTGCCTATTTGGTTTCGAGCTTGGTTTTTTCGCTGCTGCATCTGATCGCATCGATTGGCTCGATGTCGTGGATCAATGCGCTTGAAAATCTTTTGACCTACCTGCCCAGCGGCATTGCGCTCGGTTGGATGTATCAGCGCAGCGGTACGATCATCGGTCCTATTGCGCTGCATTGCACGATCAATACCATCTCTGTGCTCGTCACGCTGGCATTAGCCTAAATAATTCCCAAATCCCGATTTATCGCTCTGTTTGAATGCACTGTCAATGACATATTCGAGCTACCAATCTCATCGACAAATCGGAAGTTGATGTATGATCAAGAGGTGAAATATATGGCGAAAATTCAACAGCTTTCGCCCCATGTAGCGGACCTGATCGCTGCCGGTGAGGTCGTCGAACGCCCTGCCAGCGCCGCCAAGGAGCTGGTCGAAAATTCCATCGATGCAGGCGCAAAAAATGTGACCGTCGAAATCCAAAACGGCGGCATGACCTTTTTGCGTGTGACCGATGACGGCTGCGGTATGCTGCCCGAGGATGCGCAGACCGCTTTCCTGCGCCATGCAACGAGCAAGCTGCGCACCGAGCGTGATTTGGAGGCGATCCACACCTTAGGCTTCCGTGGAGAAGCGCTGGCTGCCATCTGCGCCGTTTCACGCATCGACCTTATGACCAAAACCGCTGAGAGCGATTTTGGTACAAGCCTTCATTTAGAGGCAGGCGAAATCACCGTATTTGAGGAGGCAGGCTGCCCGAACGGTACGACGATCATCGTGCGTGACCTGTTTTTCAACACGCCTGCCCGTATGAAATTTATGAAGCGTGATACCGTGGAGGGTGCGGCAGTCGTTTCGGCTGTGGCAAAGCTGGCACTTGCCCATCCCGAGGTTTCCATCCGTGTGATCAAGGACGGTAAGGAGGAGCTGCACACCACCGGTGACGGTCAGCTATTGAGCGCCATTCGCAGCGTGATGGGACGGCAGAGCGCACAGGAAATGGTGGAGCTTAACAGCCATTTTGAAAAATATACCCTAACGGGCTTTATTTCCAAGCCCTCAGCAACCAGAGGCAATCGCAGTAACCAGATTTTCTTTGTCAACGGCAGGCATGTGCGCTCAAAGACCATGACAGCGGCTTTGGAGGCAGCATATGCCAACTGCATGATGGTCGGACGGTTTCCATCGTGTGTGCTGCATCTGCGCTTGCCCGAAAATTTGGTGGATGTGAATGTGCATCCTGCCAAAATTGAAGTGAAATTTATCAACGAGCGAGATATTTTCGATTGCATCCGCTACGGTGTGGAGGGAGCGCTGGACAAGGCACCTGCCAAGGTGCAGATGAAGCTTCCTGAGAAGCCTGCGCAGCCGAAAAATCCGCCTGTGCAGGTGGCATCTCCCAGTGCCGTTGCGACGAAGCAAGAGACCTTCCGCACCGTGAGTGTCGAGGCTTACAGAGCCCAAGCGCCGAAGCAGGCACCCAGACACACCATGAGTGCGGAGGATTACAGGGCTTTTGCTAAAGTATTGCAGCAAGCGCCGAGGGTGCAGCCGCATGAAGCGGTTTTGCAACGCCTTGAAGCCATCGAAAAAGCGGCAAACAAGCCTGTTGGAACGAGCGAGGATAACAATGTCATTCAGCCCGAAACGAAAGCCGTCGTGAACGAAGGCAAGGCGCCTCGTGGGTCTGCCGAATTTGTCTGCACTTCCGATTCCGTGTCGCAAGCGCCTCTCAAGGACATGCCTGACTTGCCGACCTTGGATACAGACGTCCAAGAAGCTGCACAACAGACGCTTGAACTGCCAACGCAGGCATGGCGTGTGATCGGCGAGGTTTTGGATACTTATATTTTGGTCGAGCAGGGCAGAAGCCTTTTGCTCATCGACAAGCATGCTGCGCATGAACGATTGCTGTTTGAAAAATTCCGCAAGCAGAACGAGCCGATCATGCCGCAGCTTTTGCTCTCGCCGATCTTGTGCGAGCTTGAGCGTGAAGAGGCTGCGCTGCTGTGTGAAAATGAGGAGCTCCTCAGCCAATACGGCTTTTCCGTCTCCGATTACGGCGAAGGCACGCTTGCCGTGCATCAGATTCCGTCAGAGCTGAAAGCCGATGCTGCCTGCGACACCCTTTCTGAGATCGCAGCCAACCTGAAAAATGGGAAAAAGCTGTCAAAAAACGAGCTGCGTGACACCCTTCTTCACACCGTTGCCTGCAAAGCTGCCGTCAAGGGCGGTCAGCACAGTGACGAAAAGGAACGTCAGGCGATTGTGCGAGAGGTTTTGTGCCGAGAGGATCTGAAATACTGTCCGCACGGCAGACCCATTTGCGTGGAGCTGACGGCGGCACAGCTGGAAAAACAGTTTAAGAGGTAAGTATGGACAATATTCTTTGCATCGTCGGTCCGACCGCAAGCGGAAAGACCCGTCTTTCGGTCGCTTTGGCGCAGGAGCTGGACGCAGAGATCGTCTCGTTCGACTCCATGCAGGTTTACTGCGGCATGGACATCGGTACGGCGAAGCCCACGATCGAAGAACGAGGTGGTATCCATCACCATATGTTTGACGTGGTGCAGCCGTGGGAAGAATTTTCGGTCAGCCGCTATGTCGAAATGGCAGATGCCTGCGTGCAGGATATCCTCAGCCGCGGAAAAAAGGTGATCTTGGTCGGCGGAACGGGTTTGTATATCGATTCGCTGATTTTGGGACGTGAATTTGCACCCTTTCCTGCAACGGGTCGGCGTGAGGAACTGCAAAAACGCTTGGAAACAGAGGGGATCGAGCCATTGTTCAGCGAATTGAAGCGCATCGACCCCCAGGCTGCGGAAAATATCCATCCTGCCAACCATAAACGTGTTTTGCGTGCGCTGGAGGTGTTTTTGGAGACGGGAACGACCATTTCCGAGCATAACCGACAGAGCAAATTGCAAAAGCCAAAATATGAGCCGACATGGATCGGTCTAGATTATGTAAACCGAGAAGCCCTCTATCGCCGCATCGACCTAAGAGTGGAAACGATGATAGAGCAGGGGTTGGCGGAAGAAGTCGAGCGCTTGCTTGCAAGCGGAATTTCGAGCGATGCCACGAGCTTGCAGGCGATCGGATACAAGGAACTTGTCGCCTATCTCAAGGGCGAGGGCAGCTTGCAGGAGGCAAAGGAGACGATCCAACGTTCTTCACGCCGCTACGCCAAGCGGCAAAGGACATGGTTTTACCGCAACGAGAAGGTCAACTGGCTTCTTCTGCCCGATAAGCCGGATTTTGAATCGATTTTTCGGCAAGCTCGACAGATATGTACAAAAAACGACACATAGCTTACGCTACAATATAAGTACACTCCCAAGTGAATAACCAAATCTTATAAAAGCTTAAAAATCCCGATTTGTTGGGCTGTTTGTTTGTAGGGGCGGACGACTCTGTCCGCCCACACGAAGTGCCTACACAGGGCGGACAGAGTCGTCCGCCCCTACAATTCAAAATACGAAACTCAGCGATAAATCGGAATTGCGCTGGTTTTTATGATCAGGTGCGCACATGGGAAATACAAAAAAGTAAAGAGGTACTTATATGGCTAACACAGAAAACTTACAGGACATGGTTCTCAACGAGGTACGCAAGGAGCACACCCCCGTTACGCTGTTTTTGATGAACGGCTTTCAGATGAAGGGTATCGTGACAGGCTTCGACAATTTTATCGTCGTGCTCAGCTCCGAGGGCAAGCAGCAGATGATCTACAAGCATGCGATCTCTACGCTTGTACCGCTGCAGCCGGTGCGTTTCCCCACGTAAGAGCCTTGTGTCCTGCGAAGGAGACGTTATGAAAAAGCAGGGCAATTTATATCTGAAAATCATTACCATAGTTTTGGCTGTTTTTTTGGTTGTGTATATTGTCTTGTCGATGACGATCGACGATGGCGTAGCGCACACCATTGAAACGGTGTTGTACTGCGAAGTCGGCGACGGTGAAACCGTTTCCGGCTTTGTGGTGCGTGATGAGAAGCTTTTGACAAGTACGGCGCCGATCGTGGTTTGCGACCTGACCGAGGGTGAACGAGTCGGCAGCGGGCAAGCAGTTGCCACGGGCTACACAAACGATTCGGCACGTCAGAGCAGACAGCAGCTTTTCTCCTTGCAGAATCAAAGAGAGCAGCTGAGCCTGGCAGCACGTGAGACCGACGGAAAAAATTCCGATGTTTTGGATGCGCAGATCTCTGACCTGATCGTCTCGATCACGGCGCAAGCAAATGCCCAGCGTATGGATGCCATGCGGACGTATATCACCGAGCTTGAGCCGCTGATTCTGCGCCGATGCGTTTCGGGCGATGATGCCGACGAGATTCAGACACGCATTGACCGCATCGAAGAGCGCATTGACCTTTTGACAAAGCAGAGCGCCAGCGGTGCACATTCCGTCACGGTCGATGAACCAGGTTATTTTTCCAACGCTGTCGATGGCTTGGAGAGCGTACTGACACCCGAGCGCATCATGTCGATGGATTTGCACGATCTGCGCAATATGCAGGATGAAAAATCAACCATCCCCGACAATGCCATCGGTAAGCTTGCCGTGGGGCAAAAATGGTATTTTGTCACCAAAATTCCCGAGGATAGACCCTGCGCTGTTGGGGATTATCTGACTGTCAATTTTTCCATGCAGGGCTTGCAGGAGCTGGATATGAAGGTCGAGCGCATTACCTCTGCGCAGGACGGTGAATGCCTCTTGGTGCTCTCGAGCAGCCGCCATCTGCATCGCATCATCAGCCTGCGCACACAGACGGCTGAGATCGTTTTTGACACCTACGAGGGCTTGCGGATTCCCAAAGAAGCGCTATATGTGGTCGATGGGCTGACGGGTGTGTATGTTTTAGAGGCAGGTCGTGCCGAATGGAAAACGGTGGACAAGCTTCTGCAATACGGTGATTATTATCTGATCTCTTGGGATCGGAGCAACACAGAGGGACTTTGGCCCGATGATGAGATCATCATTACGGGAGAACATATTGTAGATGGGACGGTGATCATCAAATGATCAAGGAAAACATTGCGCTCATTCGGCAACGCATGGCGCAGGCGGCAAAGGCGGCAGGACGTGATCCGAGCGAAATTTTGCTCTGCGCCGCAACGAAGATGAACACAGCCGAGGCAGTGCGTGAGGCGATCGCCTGCGGTGTGGATTGCTGCGGCGAAAATCGGGTGCAGGAGCTGGTGGAAAAAAGTGCGCTCAACGCCTACGAGGGCAAGCCTGTGCATTTCATCGGTCATCTGCAAACGAACAAGGTCAAGCAGGTCGTCGGGCACGTAGATTTGATCCAGTCGGTCGATCGGCTTGCGCTTTTGGAGTGCATTGAGAAAGAAGCGGCAAAGCAGAACATCGTGCAGGACATTTTATTCGAGATCAACATCGGCGCTGAGGAGAGTAAATCCGGCTTCACCCCATTAGAGGCGGTCGAGCTTGCGGCAAAAATCGAGGAATTTCCCCATGTTTTCCTGCGTGGATTGATGGCAATTCCGCCGATTTCAAAAAAAATCGGAGATAATTGTAGATTTTTTCAGAAAATTCAAAGAATTTCTGTTGACATAAGTGCAAAAAAATCGCATAATAGTAGTATGGAAATTTTGTCGATGGGAATGACGGATGATTTCGAGGACGCCATCGCCTGCGGCAGCACCATGATCCGTGTCGGAACTGCGATTTTCGGCGCACGGAATTATTAAGAAATTACATACGGAGGTATCCCCATGGGATTCATGGATGAAATTAGAAAACTGACCCACCCCTATTCTGAGCAGGAAGAAGATTTTGATGATTACGATGACGAGCCGCTGGAGGAAGAGCCCGCTCCCGCAGCAGCACCCCGTCGCAGCTATAGCAGCAAGGTCTCCGAAATGCCCAGAGGCAATAGCCGTGTCGTGAATATCAACGCTACGACCCAGCTTCAGGTCGTGCTGGTCAAGCCCGAGCGCTTCGATCAGGTTTCCGAGATCGCCGATCATCTGCGCAACAAGCAGGCTGTCGTTTTGAATTTGGAGGCGACCAACAAGGATGTTGCTCGCCGCTTGGTGGACTTCCTTTCCGGCTGCGCTTATGCGCTCGATGGCAAGATCAAGAAGGTTGCCATCTCCACTTACCTTATCACGCCCTATACCGTCGATGTTGTCGGTGATCCGTCTGATGAGCTGGAAAGCACCGGCATGTATTTATAAAAACAGATAGGAGCTGAAAAGCATGTTTACGCCCCAACAGATACAAGAGATCAGCTTTGAGAAGGTCCGTTTTGGTGGCTATGATATGGACTCGGTCGATGAGATCTTGGAGCCTCTGACGCAGGACTATCTGACACTGTACAAGGAGAATTCCGTTCTCAAGAGCAAGCTGCGCATTTTGGTGGAGAAGCTCGAGGAGTATCGCCGTCAAGAGGGTGCGATGCAAAATGCCATTCTCTCTGCGCAGAAGACCAGCGAGCAAATGGTTGCTGAGGCTGAGAAGAAGTGTGCCAAAATTTTGCGTGAGGCAGAACAGACAGCACAGAATAAGACCAGTGATTATCTTTCTCAGGCAGCAGCCGAGGAGGAACGTCTGAAGGCTGCTCAGCAGGCTTGCAATGACTTCTTTGATTCTATGGAGAAGCGCCTGAAGCGTCAGATCGAGCTGATCGGCGAGATCCGCGATCTTAAGCCCGAAGCACAGTCCGAGATGCCTAAGGCAGAACCCAAGCCGCATAAACCCGAGCGCCGTGCGTTCGACTTCAATATTCAGACAGAACCGAAGGCGCAGCAGGCAAACGAGGCTGATATCATCGAGCAGATCGACCAAAATCTTGAGGAGAAGCTCTCCGGCGGTATGAGCATCCACACTGAGGCATATCGTCCCGATGCGAACAGAGATACCGAGTATCCGCAGTTCCCTCCCAAGCGTTTTGAGGACCTGCAGTTTGGCAGAAACTATCACCCGAACGGGGAATAATTTCATAAAATCGCTTAGATGGGGACACGGTCTTTTTCCCGATGCGCTTCAGAGAGCTGCCGTTTGGTGCGAGGCAGTGGCAGAGGATCAAGATCATCACCCCGGAGCTTCACGCCCGAAAAATGCAGTAAGGCGTGACGGTTCGCACCCGTTAACGTGTTTTGAGTGCCTTCCAAGCTTTGGGAGGAACAAGAGTGGTACCGCAGGGCTTCCTCTGTCTCTTGCCGAGATGGGGGAAGTCTTTTTTTCGCAAACAATACCGATGATCAAAATTCTGATTTATCGGGGAGATTGTCAGTTCGTATCTGCCATCGAAGAGCGAAGCGAAGGAGCTTAGCGAAGATATCGAAAATGCATACAAAGCTTCGGTTTGCTCCACTGCGTGGTGCGGTACTTTCTTGTCTTGCCAAGAAAGTACCCAAAGAAGGCGCCGCTTATGGAGGCGCTGACGAGTGCGCCTATCGTTTCTCTTGCTGTTTCATAAGCTATTTCTCGGCGCACAGCCGCCCTCCCCTGCGTACCCCTCCCGGCACGCTTCGCGTGGTCGAGAGCCGTTACGGATCGATTTTTTATAATTCAAACAGACCGATAAATCGGAATTTACAACCTTGCTTTTATGAAAAACAGTACAACTTTGGAGGTTTTTATATGGATTACAAGAACACCATCATTACGCCGAAAACCGACTTCCCCATGCGTGCGGGTCTGCCGCAGCGTGAGCCGGCTTTCTTGGAAAATTGGAACAAAATCGACGTCTATAAGCTCCTGCGCGAGAAAAATCAGGGTAAGCCTACCTTCGTTCTGCACGACGGTCCTCCCTTCTCCAACGGCGATCTGCACATGGGCCATGCGCTGAACAAGACCCTGAAGGATTTCATCGTCCGTTCCTACGCAATGCGTGGCTATGACACTCCCTATGTCCCCGGCTGGGACAACCACGGCATGCCGATCGAGTCTGCAATCATCAAGAAGAACAAGCTCAACCACAAGACCATGCCTGTGACCGAATTCCGCACCGCTTGCGAGAATTTTGCGCAGGATTTCATTGACCGTCAGAGAAACGGTTTCCGCCGTTTGGGCATCATCGGCGATTGGGAGCATCCCTACCGCACGATGGACAAGCGTTTTGAGGCGGAAGAGGTCAAGGTTTTCGGTGAGATGTTCCGTAAGGGCTATATTTACAAGGGCTTGAAGCCTGTTTACTGGTGCCCGAAGGACGAGACCGCTTTGGCAGAGGCTGAGATCGAATATCAGGACGATCCTTGCACCTCGATCTATGTTAAGTTTGCCCTCAAGGATACGCAGGGCAAGCTCGAGAAGGAAAACACCTACGTCATCATTTGGACAACAACGCCCTGGACCCTACCGGGAAACCTTGCCATTGCCTTAAACGCAAGCGAGAGCTATGTCATCGTCAAGGCAGGTCAGGAAAAGTATATCGTGGCAGAAGCCCTCTTGGAAAAGACCATGAAGGCAGGCGGCATTGAGGAGTATGAGATCATTGACCGCCATGAAGGCAGATTCTTCGAATATATGACGGCGCAGCATCCGTTCTTGGAGCGTGATTCCCTGCTCGTCACGGCTGACTATGTTACCATGGACTCCGGTACCGGTTGCGTTCATACCGCTCCGGGCTTCGGCGCAGATGATTATCAGACCTGCCGCCGTTATAAGATCGACCTGATCGTTCCCGTTGATGACCGTGGCTTCCAGACCGCCGATGCAGGAAAATACGCTGGTCTGCGCTATGATGTTTCCAATACGCAGATCGTCGAGGATATGAAGGCTGACGGAAGTTTGTTCGCATCCGAAGTCTTTACCCACAGCTATCCGCACTGCTGGCGTTGCAAGAGCCCTATCATTTTCCGTGCCACACCCCAGTGGTTCTGCTCTGTCGAATCCTTCAAGGATGCCGCTGTCGAAGCTTGCGAGAATGTCCGCTGGATGCCAGCTTGGGGCAAGGATCGCATGATCGCCATGATCCGTGACCGTGCCGATTGGTGCATCTCCCGTCAGCGCCGTTGGGGTCTGCCGATTCCTGTGTTCTACTGCGACGATTGCGGCAAGCCCGTTTGCACCAGCGAGACCATCGAGCATGTTTCCAAGCTCTTTGCCGAACAGGGCTCGAATGTTTGGTTCGCTAACGAAGCAGAAGCCCTCATTCCCGAAGGACTTGCATGCCCCCATTGCGGCGGTAAAAAGTTCACCAAGGAGACCGATACGTTGGATGGTTGGTTCGATTCTGGCTCCACCCACATCGCATCCTTGCGCCATGACACGCCCGATCAATGGCCGGCTGACCTGTATTTAGAAGGCGCCGACCAGTATCGTGGCTGGTTCCAGTCGAGCCTATTGACATCTGTCGGCGCTCTCGGCGGAGGTGCTCCGTTTAAGGCTTGCCTGACCCACGGCTGGACCGTTGACGGCGAGGGCAAGGCAATGCATAAGAGCCTCGGCAACGGTGTCGATCCTGCCGAGCTGATCCGTGATTTCGGTGCCGATATCGTCAGACTTTGGGCTGCTTCCGCCGATTACCGTGCGGATGTGCGCTGCTCGAAGGAGATTTTTAAGCAGCTTGCGCAGTCTTACCTCAAGTTCCGCAACACCGCCCGTTACTGCTTGGGTAACTTGGATGGCTTCGATGCCAACGACCTTGTCAAGCCCGAGGAAATGCTGGAGCTTGACCGTTGGGCAATCACCAAGCTCAACGAGCTGATCGAAACCGCCTTCAAGGCATATGACAACTACGAATTCCATGTTCTGACCCATGCGATCAACGATTTTTGCGTGGTCGAGCTGTCGAGCTTCTATCTGGATATTTTGAAGGATCGCCTCTACTGCGAGGAAAAGAACGGCTTAAAGAGAAGAAGCGCACAGACCGCATTGTATCTGATCTTGGATGCGATGGCAAGAATGTATGCTCCGATCTTGGCATTCACCTGCGACGAAATTTGGCAGGCAATGCCGCACAAGGCAGACGACGATGTGCGCAACATCGTTCTGAATGAAATGGTGCAGCCATACACCGCTTACGCATTAAACACGGACACCATGGCAAAGTGGGATACCCTCATCGCTCTGCGCAGTGATGTCAACGGCGTTTTGGAAGCAGCTCGTGCCGACAAGCGTATCGGCAAGGCGCTCGAAGCCCACGTTATTTTACAAGCAAAGGATGATGCCGCAACTGCTGCATTGGCAGAAGTTAACGGTCTCGATCTTGCAGAATTGTTCATCGTTTCCGCTGTCAGTGTCGGCAATGCAGACGGTGAACTGCTCGCCTCTGGCTGCGGTACAAACTTTGACGGCTTGATCGTCGGCGTTCGTGCCGCTGCAGGCGAAAAGTGCCCCCGTTGCTGGATGCACTCGACCGATGCAGACGAGAACGGCTTGTGCCCCCGCTGCGCCAAGGTCATGGAAGGCTTCACCTTCGAAGATTAATTCAAATATACACAAAAAGCTGCCTCTCCGGGGCAGCTTTTTGTATTCAGCATTGTAACCGGGGAGATTTTCTGTTATACTATAGTCAAGAAACGGAGGTAGAAGTATGAAACTTGGTTTTGATTCACAAAAATATATCCGTCTGCAATCTGAACGGATCCGTGAGCGCATCGATCAGTTTGGTGGGAAGCTGTATTTGGAATTTGGCGGCAAGCTGTTTGACGACAACCATGCGGCAAGAGTTTTGCCCGGGTTTGCGCCTGACAACAAGCTGCAAATGCTTTTGGCGCTGCGCGAGCAGGCGGAGATCGTGATCGCTATCAACGCCTCCGACATCGAAGGCAGCAAGCGCCGTGCAGATTTGGGCATTACCTACGACACCGATGTTGCCCGATTGATCGACGTTTTCCGCAGCTATGGGCTGTATGTGGGAAGCGTTGTAATGACGCAGTTTGCAGATCAGCCGTCTGCGCTGGTGTTTGAAGCCCGCATGAAGGCAAACGGTTTGAACGTCTATCGCCTTTACAACATTCCGAATTATCCTGCCGATGTTGATCTGATCGTCAGCGAAAACGGCTATGGCAAAAACGATGATATCGAAACCTCCAGACCGCTCGTCGTGGTCACCGCTCCCGGTCCGGGCAGCGGTAAGATGGCAACGTGTCTTTCGCAGCTTTATCACGAATCTCAAAAAGGTGTCCGCTGCGGTTATGCAAAATTTGAGACCTTTCCTGTTTGGAACCTGCCGCTCAAGCACCCTGTGAACCTCGCGTATGAGGCGGCAACTGCCGATTTGGACGATGTGAATATGATCGATCCGTTCCACATGGAGGCTTACGGCGAGGTCGCCGTCAATTATAACCGTGATGTGGAGATTTTTCCTGTTTTGCGGACGATTTTCGAGCGCATTTATGGCGAATGTCCGTACAAAAGCCCGACGGATATGGGCGTGAACATGCTTGCCCATGCGATCATCGATGACGAAGCGTGCCGTGAGAGCGCCAAGCAGGAGATCATCCGCCGATTCTTTCACGCCGCCTGTCGGGAAAAGCAGCACCACAGCGCAAATACCGAACGCAAGAAAATTGAGCTTTTGATGCGAGCTATGCGCATCGAGCCGGAATCCAGGAAAACGGTGCCTGCCGCCTTAGCCCTTGCCGCACACACCAAAAAGCCTGCCTGTGCCATCGAGCTGCCGGACGGGCGGATCGTCACGGGTCGGACAACGGTTCTGCTTGGACCGACCTCTGCGGCTGTGCTCAATGCGCTCAAGGCGCTTGCGCAGATCGACGACGAGATCGACCTGATCTCACCGAATGTGATCGTGCCGATCCAAACGCTGAAGGTCGATCATATGCAAAGTCAGAATCCCCGGCTGCATACCGATGAGGTTTTGATTGCGCTTGCCATCTGCGCAGCGAATGATAAAAATGCCAGGCGTGCCATGGCGCAGCTGGAAAAGCTCAACGGCTGTGAGCTGCATTCGAGCGTTTTGCTCTCATCGGTCGATGAAAGCGTTTTGCGCAAGCTCGGCATGAATATCACCTGCGAAGCAACCTATGAAAATAACAATCTTTATCACAAATAATTTCGCTGCCTTGCAAAATGCAAGGCAGCGTCGTTTTATACTATAATCTGATAAGAAGGATTGATCAAATTCCGATTTGTTGAACAGAACGTATCAACCACTGTAGGGGAGGGTCATGGTCTCGCCGCGACCTGACCGAGCCGCAGCGAGACCATGACCCTCTCCTACAGCGTGAAACGATAATCTCACCGATAAATCGGAATCTAACTTCCTTTCGGGTTTTATTGGGATGCAGCATCCATAATACACATTTCCTCCGATGCGCTTCGGCACATCGGAGGAATGATAGGATTTATTGGATCGGTTCGAAGTCGGCAGCGCCGTGCTTGCACAACGGACAAATAATATCCTCGGGCAGCCGATCGCCCTCGTAGATCCAACCGCAAATCTTGCAAACATAGCCCTTCTTACCCTCGGTCTTGGGCTTAGGCTTGACGTTTTCCTGATAATAGCTGTAGCTCATGGTTTCATTTCCGCCCATCACTCTTGCCTCGGTGATGGAACAGATGAACATGCCGTGCGTACCCAGATCCACATACTGCTCGACCTTTAAGGACATCAGCGCATTAATATACTGCGGCAGGAAACGCAAGCCGTTTTCAGAACGCAGCTCGTCCACGCCGTCAAACTTATCGGCAGAACGCCCGCTTTGGAATCCGAAGCGCTCAAACACCGCAAACGGCGCTGTGGTATCCAAGCAGTTGACATTCATGATGCCCGTCTGCTTGATGACATGGTGCGAATAATTTTCTTTATTAATGGTCACGGCAATGCGGTTCGGGGTGTTGGTGACCTGCGTGACGGTGTTGACGATCAAGCCGTTATCCTTATTTCCGTCGTTGCTCGTCACGACATAAAGCCCGTAGCCGATGCGAAACAGAGCAGTCAAATCATTCTTATCCGCTGTACTCTGACGTGCCAAATATTCACCGCAAAGCTCTTGCGCCATATTCTCAATCTGCTGCTTGCTCTCATCATTGAGGGCAGACATGATTCTGACGTTGTTCTGGGTATATTGCAGCTCTTTGCAATTTTCCAGCATTTGGCGCATGACCTTGATCGCCTGCGGAGCCCAAGAACCGTTTTCGATCATGGCAACGGTGCGCTTCTTATAGCCACGCTCGGTCAAATGGTGGATAAATTCACGCATGAAGGGGAAAATTTCCGCATTGTAGGTGGTCGTTGCGAGAACGAGCTTGCCATAACGGAAGGCATCCTCGACCGCCTCTGCCATATCGCAGCGAGCAAGATCGTTGACAACGACCTTAGGGCAGCCCTTTTCCTTGAGCTTGGCAGCAAGCAGCTCGACGGCTGCCTTGGTGTTGCCGTAAACGGAGGTATAAGCGATGACGATCCCCTCGCTTTCGATACGATAAGAGGACCAAATATCGTAAAGATTCAGATAATAGCCCAAATTCTCACTCAAAATCGGTCCATGCAGGGGGCAGATGATCTGAATATCCAATCCGGCAGCTTTTTTCAGCAAATTCTGCACCTGAACGCCGTACTTGCCGACAATGCCGATATAGTAACGGCGAGCCTCGCAAGCCCAATCCTCCTCGACATCCAAAGCGCCGAACTTACCGAAGCCGTCAGCGGAAAACAGCACTTTGTCGGTCGCATCGTAGGTCACGATGACCTCGGGCCAATGCACCATGGGCGCGGTCACAAAGGTCAATTCATGCTTGCCGAGAGAAAGCGTGCTACCGTCACCGACAACCACTGAGCGCTCGGCGTAATCGGTGCCGAAAAAGTTCTTCATCATGGCAAACGCCTTGGAAGAAGAAACGATGATCGCCTTCGGGTAAAGCTTCATGAAATTGGCGATATTTGCCGAATGATCCGGCTCCATATGCTGAACAATCAAATAATCCGGCTTGCGACCTGCCAGGGCTTTGTCGATCTGATCGAGCCACTCGTGGGTAAAATTCTTGTCCACCGTGTCCATGATTGCAATTTTTTCATCGATGATCGCATAGGAATTATAAGCCATGCCGTTGGGCACGACATATTGACCCTCAAACAGGTCGATTTGGTGATCGTTGACACCAATATAACGGATATCGTTGGTAATTTTCATAGAAAAAACTCCTTTCGTGGGTTTACTTTGCCGCATAAACGCAGCTTAATAATATCGTTTGCCAAATTCCGATTTATCGGTGAGTTTTGTTTTTCAAATTGTAGGGGCGGACGACTCTGTCCGCCCACACGAAGTGCCTGCACGGGCGCACAGATGCCGCCGCAGCGGTATGCATGCGAGCAACCGA
>SVKY01000085.1 GCA_015068235.1 Oscillospiraceae bacterium | reverse complement strand
AAACGACAGCAAATCAATCACGCAAAACACTGAAAATCAACATCGCAACCTAAAAATCAAACGGGTGAAGCCGATCGGCTTCACCCGTTTGATTGATTCATATTGTATTTCAAATTCCGATTTGTCGAACAGAACGTATCAACCACTGTAGGGGAGAGTCATGACCCTCCCCTACAGCGTGAAACGATGATCTCACCGACAAATCGGAATTTGGTTATTACTTGAACGGGCGCAGGCTGCGCTCTAAAATGCCATTCATATGCGCAATGGCAAGACCATAGTTGATGATCGGCACACCTGCATCTGCGGTTTTTTCGATGCGGTGGTGCATTGCGGCATCATTGAGCATACAGCCGCCACAATGCACAACAAGGGCATACTCTGACAGGTCTTCCGGATACTCATTGCCGGAGGTGAACGAAAATTGCAGCTTTGTACCGCTGAAATTTTCAATCCATGCAGGCATTTTGACGGTGCCAATGTCGTTGCACTGTCGGTGATGCGTGCAGCCTTCGGAAATCAAGACTTTATCGCCGTCTTTCAAAGTTTTTAGAGCGTTTGCACCTTGGATCAGGGGAGCTAATTCGCCTTTATATCTTGCCATGAGCACTGAAAAGGATGTCAGTAAAATATCATCAGGGGTGTCGGCGCTGACTCGCCCGAAGACCTGCGAATCGGTGATGACCATTTTGGGCTTTTCCGCAAGCTTGGATAGCGTGTGCTTCAGCTCTGTGTCTTGGCAAACGATCGCACAGGCGTGTGAATCCAAAATATCTCTCAATACCATCTGCTGCGGAAGGATCAAGCGACCCTTCGGTGCGGATTCATCAATTGGCGTGACCAATATGACGACATCTCTTGCTTGCAATAGATCAGAAACTAAAACCTTTGTTTTTTCGAGCTTTTTTACAAATGCGCCAAGGCGTTCTTTGAGCGCAGAAATACCTTCGCCCGTGAAGGCACTGACATATAGAGCCTCTTCCTCGGAAAGCTCACGCTTTTCAATCAAATCAGCTTTGTTGAAAGCAATCACGAACGGGAGCTTCCGCTCTTTGAGCTGAGCCAAGATCGAACGGTCGTTTTCGCTCGCACCTACGGTGGCATCGATCACCAAAACTGCAAGATCTGTTTGCTCTAAAATTTGGTGTGCTTTTTGCACTCTCAGTGCGCCCAACTGCCCGTCATCGTCAAGTCCCGGCGTGTCAATGATCACCACGGGACCGAGCGGAAGCAGCTCCATTGCCTTTTTGACGGGGTCGGTCGTGGTTCCTTTGACATCTGAAACCACGGATAAGTTTTGCCCTGTTACGGCGTTGACAAGACTGGATTTTCCGGCGTTTCGCATACCAAAAAACGCAATATGCACTCTCTCACCGGAGGTAACAGCGTTCAGGCTCATAGTTATCTCCTCTTAAAAACGGAAATCACGGCGGTTTGATTGCTTGATTGCTTCGATGTTTTGCTCGGCGATCAAGCGTACCTTCTCTTTGGGAATGCGCTTTAATTCTTCCTCCACAAGCTGATATCCGATTTCTTTCGTGTGCTCGGAAGCATAATCCTCCAAATACTCCGAAAGCGTCATCAAGGCATTCGGATGGCAGCAATTGAGGATCTGACCTGACTTGCACAGGCTCATGAAACGGTCACCGGTGCGACCTTCTCTATAGCATGCGGTGCAGAAGGACGGAATGTGGCCGTTTTCCATCAGCCAGCATACGACCTCGTCTAAGCTGCGCTGATCGGAAACGTCAAACTGCTCGGTATCGTGGGGGCGTTCGTCTGCATCAAAGCCGGCATAGCCGCCGACAGAGGTACGGGAACCGCCGGAAACCTGAGAAACGCCCAAACGCAGCACCTTCGTGCGCAGTGCCTCATTCTCACGAGTGGAGATAATGATGCCGGTGTAGGGAACCGCAAGGCGAATGATCGCTACGATTTTGGAAAAAATCTCATCACTGATGCCGTTGTCAAAAACATCGGGGTCGATATCATCGGCACGCTTTACTCTCGGTACGCTGATCGTGTGCGGACCGACACCGTGTACTGCCTCTAAATGCTCGGCGTGCATCAAAAGACCTGCCAGCTCATATTTGTAAAGTTCCAAGCCAAACAGCACGCCAAGTCCTACATCGTCAATGCCGCCTTCCATCGCACGGTCCATCGCTTCGGTATGATAATCGTAATCATGCTTTGGTCCGGTTGGATGGAGCTGCAGATAGGTCTCCTTATGATAGGTCTCTTGGAAAAGTATGTAGGTACCGATGCCGGCATCTTTGAGCTTGCGGTAATTCTCTACGGTGGTTGCGGCGATGTTGACGTTGACACGGCGAATATCACCGTTTTTGTGGTGCACGCTGTAAATGGTGTTGATGCACTCCAAAATATATTCGATCGGATTGTGCACAGGATCCTCGCCAGCTTCGATGGCAAGGCGCTTGTGTCCCTGATCCTGTAATGCGATGACCTCTGCACGAACCTCGTCCTGTGTCAGCTTTTTGCGTGCAATGTGCTTGTTCTTCAGATGATAGGGACAGTATACGCAGCCGTTGACGCAATAATTCGACAAATACAGCGGCGCAAAGAGGACGATACGGTTGCCGTAGAATGCAAGCTTGATCTCCTCAGCGATTTTGCAAATTTGGTCTAAAACTTTCTTATCCTCGCAGGCGAGCAAAACGGAAGCCTCGCGATGGCCCAGACCTGCGCAGACATAGCCTGTGGCGGTCTTTTGCGGACGTGCCTTCTGCAAAATTTGCTCAATGAGTTCCATATTGTTCTTATTTTCTTCGGCGTACGCCAAGGTTGCGCGGATTTCTCCGTCATGAATAAATTCCTCGGCTTTTAAGGATTTCGGATCATAATTCGGCATAGCGTTCTCCTTTATAATTTAATATCTCCACGGTCGGTCACGATTTCGTAACCGATCGTTTTCATACGTTGTTTCAGTGCATCGATGCACTGTGCAGACTCTTCACCGTCTGAAATTTTGTTATCGTAAAGCATATATTTTTTACGCACGGCAGAAGGCGATAGATTCGGCATGACGACATTTGCACCCGACAAAATCCCACGTTCTCGACCATCGGAAGCGATGGAGCCAAGCGCTGTGGTTGCAGGAAGCAGAATGTTTGGCTTGATCAAGCGGAGAATCGACAGCAAGAAGCAAGTCAGCTCCGCACTTCCGGCAGCTCTTTCTGCAAAACAGGTGTCTTTGTGCGGGATGAAGGGACCGATTCCGCACATTTGCGGCTGAAATTCCTGCACAAATACCAAATCACTTGCGATATGGCGTACGGTTTGATCAGGCGCGCCGACCATAAAACCGCAGCCGACTTGATAACCGAGCTGTTTTAAGTCCTTCAGACAGCGCACGCGGTTTTCAAACTGCATTTCCTTTGGGTGCAAAAATTCATAGTATGACTTCACAGCAGTCTCGTGACGTAAAAGATAACGATCTGCACCAGCCTGCCTGAGTGCGGCGTAACTGTCATAGCTGCGCTCGCCGAGGGATAATGTCACCGCACAATCGGGATAAGCGGCTTTGATCCTGCGAAGCAATGCACAAATGCGCTCGTCGGAATTCTGCGCATCCTCGCCGCCTTGCAATACGAATGTGCGGAAGCCCAAAGCATAGCCCTCGTGGCAGCAATCCATAATTTCATCGTCTGTCAGGCGGTAGCGCATACAATTTCGGTTGCTTCTTCTTATGCCGCAATAAAGACAATCATTTTTACAAAAATTCCCGATCTCAATTAAACCACGGATAAAAACGGTATTTCCATAAATGCGGTTTCTGACCTCGCAGGCTCTTTGCGCAAGCAGCTTGCTTAGATCGGCAGTTCGATTGAGGATTAAAAATTCATATTCTTCCGCAGAAAGACGATGCTCAATGCTCAGCTTGTCAATCAGGGATAATGCCTCAGCGTTCATCAGCTCACCTCCGAAAAAATGCCGCACCCGAAACAGGTGCGGCATTCATGTGTCGTCAAAATATTATCAACATAAATTCGCACCTTTCACGCAGCATTCGCTTAATGTCAGGCTACGATGATATTATATCATTTTCCCTTTGCCGTGTCAAGCGAGAAAACACCATATGGTAAACTCTCAATAATAAAATCAGAGTGCAGTCATCATGAATTTATTGCTGAATTTTATTTAAGCAACATGCAAAGGTGGAGGAAAAAGTTTACTTTTGCTTCCGCAGCGCTTGAAAACCAAAAAATGTTATGCTATACTTAATTTGGATATAAAATGTAACACAAAAGAACCTGGAAGCAAAAGTACACTTTTATGTCCAGTCATAGCGTCAAGGGCAAGTTGTTATTTGACGCTTTACCGCAGCAGAAAATATAAATTGAGAGGAGATTATTATGAAAACAAAACGATGTAAAAAACTGATAGCAATGCTGCTTTGCATGGCAATGCTGCTATCC
>SVKY01000035.1 GCA_015068235.1 Oscillospiraceae bacterium | reverse complement strand
TCTGCATCGATCTTTCCAACCAGGTAGCTCTTGATGGAATCGACAACGGTTGTGCCATAGTAGATCGTGCCGTCTTCGCCAACTGCGTAGAGCGTTGTGGAGAAATTGTCGCCCATTTCCTTGGCGTTGATGCCCTTGTAGGCCACCTGATACATCAGCGCTTCGCCCGTTGCGGGATTGACTTTGGCGGTCATCTGCTCACGATCTTCTGTGATGCCGTAAATCGTGGAGACAGCTTCGCTGCCTGCAACATCCTTCTTGACCTCCAAATAGAAGTCCTTATAGGAGTTGACGTCTGCGCCCATGATGTTGTAGGTAACGGTCATCTCTGCACCGACGGAGATCGACATCGTGAATTTTAAGCTGTCCTTCGGCTCATACTTCGGCTCAGTGACTTCAATTGCACCGCAAACGCAAGTGCCGTCAACGTAATTGTGATCTTCACTTACGTTATAGTCGCAGCTTTCACAAGTGACAGTGTGATTCTCGCCGTGGTCGGTATAAGCATAGCTGTGACCTGTTGCAGGCATTGTGAGATAATCCATCGGCAGGGGATAATCGCCTTCGGCATCGACAAAGGTTGCGTTGCAGCTTTCGCAAGCGTAGTGCGCTTCGCAGCCGTCTTGTTCACATGTGACCGCAATTTTTTCACGGAAAACAAGCGTATGCGCAGTCTTTTCAATCGGTTCTGTATAGACATCGCCGCAGTGACAGGTGAAGGTTTTTACACCCTCGGTGGTACAAGTCGGAGCAGTTGTGACAATACCGTCATCATAAGTATGATCGGTTGTGGGAACAATGCTCTGAGCAACCAAAATTTCACCACAAACGGAGCAATGCTTACCTTCCGTCAGACCGGTTTCGGTGCAGGTTGGAGCAACGGCGCTGTCGATAACCTCGGCATGACCGTTGGCTTCGATGACAGTTTGTGCAACGAGGATTTCGCCACAGACGGAGCAATGCTTACCCTCGGTTAAGCCGGTTTCGGTGCAGGTTGGAGCAACGGCTTTGTCTATGACTTCGGTATGACCTTTTGCCTTGATGACGGTTTGTGCAACGAGGATTTCGCCACAGACGGAGCAGTGCTTTCCCTCGGTTAAGCCGGTTTCGGTGCAACTCGGGGCAACGGCTTTATCGATGACCTCGGTATGACCGTTTGCCTCGATGATAGTTTGTGCAACCAAAACTTCGTTGCAAACGGAGCAGTGCTTACCCTCGGTCAAACCTGTTTTGGTGCAGGTCGGGGCAACTGCCTTGTCGATGACTTCGGTATGACCGTTTGCGCTGACGGCTTCGGTCTTTGTCCCGTTACAGATTGCGCAGGTGTAGGTTTTTACACCGCTTTCGGTGCAGGTGGATGCGGTTGTGATTTTGCCATCATCGTAATTATGGATAGATTCCACACTGTATCCGCAAGAACAGGAAGCTTTGTGGTTCGTTTCGCTCACGCTGCTGTAAGAATAACTATGTGCCGTTGCGGTGAACTGTGCCGTGACGGTCATATCGGCTGAAACATTCGTCAAAGTCTTGTCCCAGCCGCTGAAGGTATAGTGGCTGTTTTTGTCGTAAGATTTCGTGGGTGTTGCGCCTGTGTAAGTTGCCGTTTCACCCTTAAGAACGCTCTGCGTTTGCAAAACTGTACCGGCTGCATCGACAAATTTCACCGTATAATACGGTTGCGGAAGTCCTGATTCGGGTCCGACGTAGATATAATCGATGGTGATCTTGCCGCCTGTGGCGCTCTTGAGGTGCCAAAAACGCAATCCAAAGCCCTTGACCGCCTCCGCCTGCGAAAGCTTGGTGCTGACGGGAATGGTGACGGTGAGATATTGCCCGTTTGCCTTGCTGATATCGGCTTTCATATCGTTGGCATAGGCAAAAGCACCGTTATTTCTGTAATAATACTCAAAAATCAGCATAGGCGTTTTACCGCTGACGATGGTGCAATTGCTGAATTTTAAGCGAATTTGGACATATTCGATCTTTTGTGCCGTGTAATGCAGGGGGAAATATGTACGCGAACCGTTTGCAGGCAATTTACCTGCGATATTTGTGGGCTTGAGCCACGGACCGTAGAGCACATTTCCATTCTCGACGGTGCCGCTGTAGCCCTCGGTCACATTAACGTTGATGGTGCCGCTTGTCTGATCGATCGAAAATGCGGTAGCGGAGTCGTTATAATGCGTTACCCAGTGGCTTTCAGTGTCGAAGTCATAAGCGCCATAGGCGATATTTTGATAACGCTCGTTATCTTTGCCCGTGAAATCGAAAAATAGAGAATCCTCGCCCTTTGGCCCGATGTAAATGCTGTCAAAGGTGATGGTCAAGCCTGTGGAATTGGCAGGCATGAGCAGATTATAGACCTCAGGTCGGATTGCCTTTACGAGGTCAACGGAGGTGAAATTGCTGCTTAAATATCCCGAAAGTGTGAAAAAGGAGCCGCTGTTGATGCACCCCGTCGGAATTGTGCAGGAAAATGCGATATTTTCGCTGGAATTGCTGTCATCGGAGGCGAACTTTAGTCGGAAATTTGCTGCGGTATCGGGAGACCCGCTGATCTTCATGGTGATCTCGAAATAGTCATTTTCTTTCGGGACATATCGTAAGGGATGACCGCTGCTGTAAGAGGAATCGGAGGAGGTGATCAGGGTGTGGATGCTGCGGTCTGCATCGTAAGCCACCTTGGAGAAGGAAAGTGTGCCTGCGCTGTTGTCGAAAGCAGGGGCGGTATCATGCCAATGGTTATAATGCCAGCCGCCTGTGTCATAATTCAGACCGCCATAGACATCCTGGGTATAGCGGGTACGGTCGGCGGTGAAGTCGTTAAAGTCAAAAAACAGATGATCTGAATCGGGCTCTGCTACGAGCATCAGGGACGACACCACCGAACGTTCACCGTTTGTATCGGAGGGGTTGTTGCGGATGACGAAGCCGTCATCACGCTTGGTTGCGAAGGTCGAGGAGCCGCCACCGTCTAAGTTGATCGCCTCAACACACCCCAGGGAATACATCAGCTCGGACATATCATTGATGGTAACGCCTGCGACATTGGTCTTGCCGTCTACAACGAAGGCAAGGACAGTGCCGTCTGCCTTGATGCCGATGACGGTGCGTGCAGAAATTGCCGTGTCGTTTTGGGCAATTTGCTTGCCGTCCTTGACCAGCCATTGGCGACCAGCGACGGCTTCATAAACCTCGCTTGTGTCCTCGGTGTAGGCACGGATGTCATAGGTTCCGTCCTTCATGATGGCAAAATAACAGATGCAATCGCTGCCGTTGGCGTGGATCGTGTTGCCCTCTACCTTTAAGAAGCCTCTGGGCTCATAGGTCGAGGTGTTATAAAAATTGGCGTTGATCGCTGCAAGCACCTCACGACCTGTGGCAGTTTCGTAATCAGTGACCTGTGTTGTGGTTTTGCTGATGCCGTAGGACAAGGAGGAGAGCGCAGCGGTTCGGGTGGCTTTGGTGCTTCCGGCGGTGAAGTAGCCGTTGGCATTTGTTTTGAGCGTGGCGTTGGCGCTCGGGGAGATCTGCAGCAGGCAACCGAAATGACCGCTGTCCAAGGTGATGGCAGATTCGGTGATGCCCGAAGCGACGGTATAGTTGGTTTTCGAGGCGACTAAGCTCCTTGTGGGTGCTGCCAATGCCGAGACAGGCAGCAGCGAAAAAAGCATGCAAAATGCAAGCAGCAGGGGAATCCACCTTTTTCTCATCATGTTTTATCTCCTGTAAAAATTTTAATGTTTTTGTGGAATAAATATTTTTTCAAATTACGATTTATCGCTGAGACTATCGTTTTACATTGTAGGGGAGGGTCATGGTCTCGCTGCGGCTCGGTCAGGTCGCGGCTCTGACAGCCCACCGGGTTGTCATTCACTACCGCTCCCTCCGCTTCGCTACCCTCCCGCACAGAAAACGGTAAAATTTCGCAGCAAACCAATGTGAAAGCGTAATATTTTACGATAATCAAAAACAATTATGGAGGTTCCTGCACACGGGAGGGTCATGACCCTCCCCTACAGTGGTTGATACGTTCTGTTCGATCAATCGGAATTTGGATATTACAGCAGCAGGCAGATCAAGCCGTTTGCGCCTTCGTTGATGATCTTCGTCAGTGCATCCTTGAGCTTATAGCGTGCATCGTCGGGCATTCGGCGCAGCTTGGTCGTCAACCCCTCGTTGACAAGCTCAAACACCGATTTTCCGAAAATATTGCTGTCCCACAGCTTTTCGGTGTTACCCTCGTACTCACCCAAAAGGTAATTCACCAAATCCTCCGATTGCTGCTCGTCTCCAACCATGGGCGAAATTTCGGTCTGAATATCCGCACGCAGCATATGAATCGATGGCGCACTTGCCTTGAGCTTCACGCCGTAGGCACTGCCCTTGCGAACGATCTCGGGAACCTCCATGCGCATTTCATCACTCGTCGGCATGACAATGCCATAGCCCGTGGCATGGACCTCCTCCAATGCAGCGGCGATCTTATCATACTGCTTTTTCACCTGCGAAAGCGAGGTCAAAAGCGTCAAAAGCTGACCGTCATTTTCGATCTCAAAGCCCGTTTTTTGCCCCAAGATCTGATAAAACAACCCCTCGTTAAAATCAATCTCGCAGCAGACCGTGCCCGTTCCGAGGTCGATCTCGGTAATTCTGCAGCCGCCGACCTGCTCCAAATCGCAGAGTTTTTTCATTGCGAAATCCGTCTGCGCTAAGCGTGAAATGCTCTCAGCCTGCTGCCGCAGCATGCAGTACAGCGTGCGCTTGAGTGGGCTGTCATATTCCAGCGTCTGCACCCACGCAGGCAAAAATACGCACATCTGACGCATCGGGAAGGCGTATAAAATCTGCCGCAAAACCTCCTGAAGCTCCGAAAGCTGCATCGCCTGCGCATCGACCGCCATAGCGCTGACACCGTAGGTCTGCTCTATGTATTCCCGCAGTGCCTGCGCCTGTGCGCTTTTCGGCTGCCTGGAGTTGACAAGCACTACGAAGGGTTTTCCGGTTGCCTGCATGTCGGCAATTGCTCGTGCTTCGGCATCGATATAGTCCGATCTCGGAATATCCGTAATGCTTCCGTCTGTCGTCACGACAATACCGATGGTGCAATGATCCTCCATAACCTTTTTTGTGCCGAGCTCTGCCGCCTGCGTCATCGGAAGCTCATGGTCAAACCACGGCGTGGTGACCATACGAGGCTGACCGTCCTCGGTTGCACCGATGGCACCGTCGACCATATAGCCGACCGAATCGATCAAACGTACGGACAGTGTTGCAACCCCGTCGGGTGTGATCTGCACTGCCTCCTCGGGTACGAATTTCGGTTCCGCCGTCATGATCGTGCGGCCTGAGCCGCTCTGCGGAAGCTCATCCTTGGCTCGCTCTTTTTGATAAAGATCATCGATGTTGTCAATCACAAGCTCCTCCATCAGACGCTTGATGAAGGTGGATTTTCCCGTGCGCACAGGTCCGACAACGCCAATATAGATGTTGCCGCCCGTCCGCTCGGCAATGTTCGCGTATAAATTGCTCATAATCATACCTCCCTATTATCTCGTGGTACAAGATATGCAGGGAGCATTAAAAATATGCTGTAAATTGTGCGATCGCCCAAAGTAAAAGCATATGCGCAGGGTAAAAAGCGTAAAAACCGATTTGAATCGCTTTTTTTGCTTTAAGATTTTTGGGATTTCCCGATTTGCCGTTGTAAAGGAAGATCAAAGGCAGCACCAAAAGCACTGCAAGCTGAATGATATGCCAATAGCCCAATCCGCCCACAGGCAAGCCATGCAACAGTCGATAAGCATAGTGAACAAGCAAGTCATAATACATTGCGAATATCAAACCGATCGAAGTCCAAATTTTATTTCCGTCAAAGAACCAAAACACCGTTGCAAGCAAAATTCCCTTTGCGCCGTAGTCAGAGCTGATTAGACCTTTGTAGTATGCAAAAAACATTGCAATCGCAGGCAGCAGGCAGAGACATCGAGTGTAGCGGCTGCGTCGCATGGCATCGCAAAGCCAAATGACAAGCAAGCCGAGCAACAATGTGACCATGACGTTCAGATTCGCAAAAAGAAGCGCAGGCTTTTTTAAGAATACTTCAAAGGATAAAATGCCTACATGGCGCATGAGCTGGAAAGGAATCTGCGAAATGATGGCAAAAATGCCCATTCGCAAAGCGTATTTCTTGCGGTTTTTGGTATGCCGGAAGCCGTTGACCATTAAGAAAACATACAGTGGGAATGCCAAGCGTCCGACGATGCGAAAAATGTCGATATTGAAGCAATAGCCGATGTGGTCAATGAGCATACTGAGTGTTGCGATGATACGAAGCGCTAACGCAGACATAAGCATACCTCCCAAATTCGAGTAAAAATGCTGCAATATAAGCGATTTCTAATTCCGATGTATCGGTGAGATTATCGTTTTACGCTGTAGGGGAGGGGCATGCCCCTCCCGCACAGAAAACGGTAAAATTTCGCAGCAAACCAATGTGAAAACGTAATGTTTTACGATAATTATCAACAATTACGATCGTTCCTTCACACGGGAGGGTCATGACCCTCCCCTACAGTGGTTGATACGCTCTGTTTGATCAATCGGAATTTTATTGCGAATCGAAAAGATGGCGCAGCGGTGTTGCTGCGCCATATCGTTATATATTTTATGCCTGTGCGGCGGTGATGATCGCCATCTTATAGACCTCGTCGGCATTGCAGCCACGGGACAGGTCGTTGATGGGCGCATTCAGACCCAGCAGAATCGGACCATAAGCTTCAAAACCGCCCAAACGCTGTGCGATCTTGTAGCCGATATTGCCTGCCTCGATGCAGGGGAAGATGAAGGTGTTGGCATAGCCTGCAACGGGAGAGCCGGGGAACTTGAGCTGACCGACCACGGGGGAAACCGCAGCGTCGAACTGCATCTCGCCATCAATGGCAAGATCGGGAGCAAGCTCCTTCGCCTTCTGCGTAGCTGCCTGGCTCAGAGCGACAGTGCCGCCCTTGCCTGAGCCCTTGGTCGAGAAGCTGAGCATTGCGACCTTGGGATCCATGCCGAAGAGCTGTGCGCAGCGTGCGACATCGACTGCGACCTCAGCCAGCTTATCAGCGCCGGAGATGGTCACATTGCCATCCTTGTCCAGCGAATCCTCGTAGGAAAGATTGATGGCGCAGTCGCCCATGCAGATCATCTCTTCGCCACGCACCATGATAAAGCAGGAGGAGACCAAATGAGAACCGGGCTTGGTCTTGACAAGCTGCAAAGCAGGGCGGACAGTGTCGGCAGTGGAATAGGTCGCACCGCCTAAGAGAGAATCGGCATAGCCCATTTTGACAAGCATGGTGCCGAAATAGTTGCCCTTTGCCAAAAGCTCACGGCACTGCTCGGCGGTCATCTTGCCCTTGCGCAGCTCGACCATTTTTTCGACCATGGCATCCATGCCTTCGTAGGTCGCAGGATCGAGAATCTCCAAGCCCTCGATGTCAAAGCCGCCATCAGCGGCGTTATTCTTGACAGTTTCGACATTGCCGATGAGAATCGGAGTCAGGAAGCCGTCAGCCTTCAAACGGCTTGCCGCCTCCAAAATGCGGGCATCGTGTCCTTCGGTGAAGACGATCTTTCTGGGATTCGCTTTCAGGATATCGATCAGACGATTGAACATAATAAGTACCTCCAAATTTGGTGATGTTTCCCATATATTATAGCAGATGCCCTTCAAAAATCAAGGCAAACCGTTTGTTTTGAACGAATTTCGACAAATTTTTCTGTCATCGGGTGTCGAAAACGCAGACAAACGGCACAAAGCTGCTGATACGGCAGCCCCAGCGTATCGTTTCCGTACTGCGGATCGCCCAAAATCGGGAATCCCATATGTGCGCAATGCACCCGAAGCTGATGGGTTCTTCCCGTCAAGGGTCTAAGTTCAAGCAGCGAAAATCCGTTCCTGCGCTCCAAAACCGAAAATTCCGACCTCGCCGATTTTCCATCCTCGCGCACGCAACGCAGCATTCCTGTTTCGCTTTTTCGAGCAATCGGCGCATCGATGATTCCATATTCTGCCTCGGGCGCACCCAACACAGCAGCATGATAGAGCTTTTCGATCTGTCCTGCCTTCTGCATGGCGTGCATTTTGGCGTGGACGTGAGAATTTTTCGCAAGCAAAACCACGCCGAACGTATCCCGATCGAGCCTACTGACAGGGTGCACCGCACACGCTTGATTCGTTGTTTGGTAATAGTGCAGCAAGTAATTTGCCAAGGTGTCGGTATTTCGTGACGATGACGGGTGCATCAAAATGCCTGCCGGCTTGTCCAAAGCGATCAGCGCATCATCCTCGTAAAGGATCGAAAGCTCGCCCTCTTGTGCAGGATACTCCGGCGTGTCCTCGTCCATGCAGATTTCAATCACGTCGCCGATTTTTACAGGAAAATCGGTAAAAACGGTCTGTGAATTGACCGTATAAACGTGCCTAAATTTTAGTCTCTTGACCAGCGTCGAGGACAGACCAAGCTCCCGTCGCAAAAACGACAGGAGCTTTCCCTCACGCTCGGCAATATGTATCAGCTTCATACACATTCCTGCTGCGCCGTGAATTTGTCGAGCCAATAGCGCATGATCGCCCGACGGGTCACAATGCCGATAAAATCGCCCTTATCATCGACCACGGGCACAAAATTCTGATCTGCCGCCTTCATCAAAAGTGTCTGCATATCCGCAGTGACCGAAACAGGCTCATTGTCCCGACGGTGTGTAATTTTCATAATGCTGTGATTCTCCGTATCACGCAGATCCAAGCCGCAAATATTTTTCACCGCCCAAAGAAGGTCTCCTTCGTTGAGTGTGCCGCAATAGGCACCGTTTCGTGAGATGATCGGCAAAGCGGAATAGCCCGAATTTTCCATACGCTCGATCGCCTGCCGCAGAGAATAATCGTCATATAAATAGGCACAATTCGCCTTTGGGGTCAGAAAAAACAGTAAATTCAAAAAAAGAACCTCATTTCACATTTCTCGCACAGCCTGTGCAAAATCATTATAACATATTTTTCCGAAAAAAGCTGTTAAGAAAGTGTGACACGTTATAGAAAAAACTGCAAAGATTTTGTGGAATGTGCCTAATTTTCTTTTTAGGTAATATTATGCGAAAAGACTTGCAATATATAGAAATATTTGGTAAAATAAATTAACTATATAGGTTAGGAGAATGTTTTATGAAATATCTTTGGAAAAGGACGCTTGCGCTGTTGCTCATAACAGTAATGCTTTTGGGAAATTTGCCAACTGTTTTTGCTGCAAACGTCTGCGGTTTTACGGATGTCAAAGATTCCGACTGGTACGGAGAGTTTGTCCGTTACGTCAACGAAAACAGCTTGATGAACGGCATGTCAGCAACAACCTTTCAACCGAATGCCACCTGTACCCGAGCCATGGCAGCTACGGTTTTATACCGTATCGCCGGTGCGCCGAGTGTGGCAGAGCCTGCAACGTTCAATGACCTGAAGGCAGCATGGTATCGGGATTCTGTTGCATGGGCTGAGGACGAAGGTGTTGCTAACGGTGTTGGAAACGGTCGATTTGCGCCGGACGGCTTGGTGAGTCGTGAGCAGCTGTTGACCATGATCTGGCGTTTTGCAGGCGCTCCCGAGGCTGACAATTCCAACGGAATCGGTAGTTACCCCGACGCCGGCAAGGTCAGCGGATATGCAAAAGCTGCGTTTAATTGGGGCATTGAAAACGAGATCATCAACGGCAAGGACGGGAAATTAGTTCCTGCCGGCAATGCCACTCGTGCCGAGTTTGCGAAGATTATCTCCGTTTTCGACAAAATGAACGAAGAGGAAGAACCGTCGGAGGCTCCGACTGTTCCTGCAACGGAGCCAACAGAATCCTCGGAAGCACCAACCGTTCCTACAACAGAGCCGACCGAGTCTTCTGAAAGACCCACTGAGTCTTCGGAAGAACCAACTGAGGAACCGACCGAGGAAGCGACCGAGCCGACGACTGAAGCTCCCACTGAATGTCAGCACAAGTGGAACGCAGGAGAAATCGTGCTTGAAGCGACCTGCACAAAAGATGGCAAAAAGAGGTACACCTGCCAAAAATGCGGCGAAACACGAGACGAATCCATCGAGGCAACAGGACATAACTACAGCGCAGAGGAGACCCCTCCCACCTGCACTGCAAAAGGAAAGGTTGTTTACACTTGCGCCTCTTGTGATCATAGCTACACGGAAACGATTGCGGCAAAGGGGCATGACTATGAAATTTCGACCACTCCCGCAGGCTGCATAACTACAGGCTTGGAAACAGGTGTTTGCACCGCCTGTGCAGACAGCTATGAAAAGCTGCTTTCAGCCTTGGGACATGATTATTTAATGACTTCAATCGCTGTTACTTGCACAGAACCGGGCATCACGACCGCAACGTGCAAACGATGCGATAGTTCATATACCGAAACCATAACACCTCAAGGGCATAGCTACGGTGAAGCATTGAGCTCAATTCCCGGGACGTGTACAACAGACGGTTCTGCTACCTATAAATGCACTGTCTGTGGCAATCAGTTCACAGAAACAACACCTGCACCGGGTCACAATTACGAATCAACGCAAACCATGCCAACTTGCGACCAAGCAGGTTCTACGGTATATACTTGCAGCGTCTGCGAGCATAGCTATACCGAAACCATGCCACCCATGGGTCACAATTACGAATCAACGCAAACCTTGCCGACTTGCGACCAAGCAGGTTATGCAATGTATGCTTGTAGCATCTGTGGCAACAGCTATACCGAAACCATACCGCCATTGGGTCACAATTACGAATCAACGCAAACCATGCCAACTTGCGACCAAGCAGGCTCTACGGTATATACTTGTAGCGTCTGTGGTAACAGCTATACCGAAACTATACCAGCTTTGGGTCACAGCTACAAATCAACACAGACTTTGCCGACTTGTGACCAAGCAGGCTCTACGGTATATACTTGTAGCGTCTGTGAACACAGCTATACCGAAACGATAGCACCGTTGGGACATAATTACAAGACCGTTGTGACGGCTCCGACTTGTACCTCTAAGGGCTACAGCACTCATACCTGCACAAGATGTCAGGACACTTACACCGATAATGAAGTTCCGAAGACGGATCACAACTATGGCAACGGTGTTGTCACAAAGGAACCGACCTGTGAAAAATCCGGCACCAAGACATTCACCTGTTCTTACGGTTGCGGCAACAGCTATACAGAAACAGTACCGGCAACAGGTCATAGCTATACCAATGGTATCTGCTCCGTGTGTCAACATGACAATCGTTGGAGCTTCAATGCTGCTACGGGCGAATTGACCGTTCGTAGCCAAGCGGCAATGGATGCTTGCGGAAATGAATTGCAGCCGTGGAAAGCCCACATGCAGCAAATCATATCCGTAACGATTGAGCAGGGCGTGACGAGCATCGGCAATTATGCATTCTATTCCTGCCGCAACCTAACGAGTGTCACGCTCGGTGACAGCGTAACAAGCATCGGCAATCGTGCGTTTGTTGACTGCGCTAACTTGACAAGTCTCACGCTCGGTGGCAGCGTAACGAGCATTGGCAATCGTGCGTTCTATTCTTGCGACAGGCTAACCGGCATTTGGGTTGATGAAGCAAACCAATATTATAGCTCTGATGCAAGTGGCGTTTTGTTTGATAAGGAAAAGACAACACTCATCCAATGTCCCTGTGGTTATTCTGGTGCCTATACGATCCCCGATAGTGTGAAGATCATTGGCAATGATGCGTTCGTGTACTGCAACAGCTTGACGAATATCACGATTCCCAACAGTGTGACAGGAATTGGCTACTGTGCGTTTCGGTATTGCGATAGCTTGACGAATGTCACGATTCCCAGCAGCGTAATATACATTGGCAATTATGCGTTCGAATTTTGCAGCAACCTGACGGGTATTTGGGTCGATGGGGCAAACCAATATTATAGTTCTGATGCAAATGGGGTTTTGTTTGATAAGGAAAAGACAACACTCATCCAATATCCTTGTGCTTATTCCGGTGCATATACGATCCTCAATAGTGTGACGAGTATCGGCAATCGTGCGTTCTATTCCTGTAATAGCCTGACGAGTGTCACGATTGGCGACAGCGTAACGAGCATCGGCGTCGAGGCATTCCATTCCTGTGATAGCCTGACGAGCGTCGCAATTCCCGACAGTGTGACAAGCATCGGTCGTGATGCGTTCCGTTACTGCTCCGGTTTGACGGGCGTCAAGGTCTTAAATCCGGAATGTGAAATCTATGCTTCGGCATACACAATGGGTGGCGCTGGCGATACAACAATCTATGGTTACATTGGCTCTACAGCACAGACCTACGCTGAAACTTACGGCTATACATTTTTAGCAATCGGGTCGGAAGCTACTGCGGATGAACTGAATGAAGTTGCGTTTACAGATTTATCAGACGGGGATTCTATCATCATCGTAATGCACTCTGCCCCCGAAATGACGAACAAGGATTATGTCCTGCTCAATAATTTCGGCACAGTTCCTACCAATAGTGCAGCAGAATTTGACGGCACCTTCTACAACGACAACATGACTTGGACAGTAAAAATCGTTGACGGCATTATGAAGCTCCACCCGACCGGTTCCTCAGATTACCTGTATGCGAGCAACGCAAACAACGGTCTGCGTGTCGGCAAGGAAGATGCAGGTGCGATCGGCTACGATGCAACGCATGGCTATCTGACCGTCAGCGATACGAAAGGCAACACTCGTTACATCGGCATTTATGACAACAACGGCGGCGATGTATCGGTGGTTCCTGTTCCAAGTTTCCGCAGCTACAAGCTGACGAGCGAAGGTGCAATTGCTGCAAACATCGCCAATCAGACCACCAAGATTTATAAGGTCGGTTGATTTGGCAATAACTGATACTGATTCTTGATTAAAATATTTAATCAAGAATCCCGTGTGCTACGCACACTTACATCGTGCAAAAGCACGATGTGCAGTCTCATACAGTTCTTGTTAAAAAGCTATTAAAGCTTTTTAACAAGAACTGGTATGAAAAAGCTTTGATGAAAATGCAGCCTGTGTCTTTTGGCACAGGCTGCATTTATAAAAAACGGCTGATTCCGATGACGAAATCAGCCGTTTAGGAATATTTTTATGAACAAGACTACCGAGGCATATGATACGCCTTCGTCTGAATTTGGCGGTTCTTTTACAGCCGCCTTTTCATGCGATCAACGATAGCTGCTGAGGTAATCGTAAATATCATACACGGGGATCGTGGAATCCGTGATGTACAGCAGCGGGGAGCCGTCAAACAGGAACCAGTTGAGCAGCATGATCACGATGATATATGCAACTGCGAGCGCAACGACAAGCAAGCCGATGCTGATGATGTTCATCTTGATGTTCAAAACCTGGAAGATCATGGTGAACGTGGTTACTGCCCAGGCGGCAAACATCAAAATCGCAAAAATTTCGAAAACAATTGTGCCGATCATGCCGAGCAGCATGGAAGCTGCGAGCAGGCAAGCGGGAAGAAGTGCGTTGATGCAGGTTGCGGAAAGCAAACCTACGGGATCGGTGGGGTTCTTGGCGATTTTTGAAAGCAGGAACAAGACACCAAAGGTGATGCCGATGGCAATCGCAGGAGCGAAGATGCTCATCACGATCCAGGCAGGCACTCTGGAACCGAAGTCAAAGTCCTGCACAACGATGTAAAGCATTGAGCCCAGCAGAGCCAAAATCACGCAAAGTGCAGCGGTAAGACTGCCGCTGAGGATATCACGCTTTTCCAAAACGGAACGGCTCGTACCAACGGGGTCCTTAAAATAGTCGGCAATCGTCTTAAAGAACTTGCTGAAAGCAGACGGTCCCTGACGAACGGGATAAGCCGGATAGGGCGCATAGGGCTGCTGGGGATACGGAGCGTAGGGTTGCTGGGGATACGGTTGCTGTGGATAGGGCTGCTGCGGCTGGTACTGGGGATAAGGCTGCTGGGGGTACGGCTGCTGCGGCGCATTCATCTGCGCATTGCAGGAGCAAACACCGTTTTCCGGCAACGGCTTGCCGCAAGAAGTGCAGAAACCTGCCATAATACATTCCTCCTGTGAAACAAAATACTGCGGTCTGACCGCAACGTCATAAATATATTATATAGACATGCGCAAAAACTGTCAATCTTTTTCCAAAAATTTTTTGGCGGAAGGTTGTAAAAAATTAAAAAATGCCATAATTATCGCTTCGTGCGGATGACGATACGCCTTCCGTTTTGGCGAAAAAGCATGGAGATTAAGCGATTTTTGTCAAAAAGAATAATATTGTCTTGCATAATTGACGCCCGTTGTGTATAATGATTTGCATAATGCTAAAATCCGACTTTTTCCGATTGATCGAACAGAACGTATCAACCACTGTAGGGGAGGGTCATGACCCTCCCCTACAGTGTGAAACGATAATCTCACCGATCAATCGAAATTGGGTATTTTTTTGGAGGTAATTCTATGTCCGGCATTAAAAAGTTTTGTATCTGTGCCATCTGTATCGCCATGTGCTACGTTCTGCCTGCGGCGGTGCATCCTCTGGGCTGGGGGCAGATTCTTTCTCCCTTACATATTCCCGTGCTTGTGTGCGGATTGGTTTGCGGTCCTTTTTACGGCTTTACCTGCGGCATCGTCGGTCCGCTTCTGTCGAGCGGATTGACCGGTATGCCGACCATGCTCGCCTTGACATCCATGCTGCCTGAGCTTGCGGCTTACGGCGTTCTCGGCGGCGCCTTTATGCGTGGCGTTTGCACCAAGAGCCTTTTGATCAACGTTTATCTCTCCTTGATCCCGACGATGCTGCTCGGTCGTGCGATCGGCGCGCTGTGCAAGGCACTGTACTATACGTTTGGTGTGTTCGGCGTGGAGACCCTCTCGATTTCCGGGCTTGCTTCGACATATTTTATTTCGACGTTGCCCGGCATCATTGTGCAGCTGACGCTGATTCCGCTTTTGATCGTAACACTTAAGGAAGAAAAGCTGATTAAAGTCAAATAACCGATATATACTATCGTCAAGGAGGCATTACGAATGATCTATGATGTATTGATCCTGGGTGGAGGTCCTGCGGGCTATACGGCGGCGATGTATGCTGCACGCTCGGGTCTGCAAACGGCTGTGCTCGAAAAGCTTTCGGTCGGCGGTCAGATGGTCACGACCGATAAAATCGACAATTTTCCCGGCTTGCCCGACGGCATTGACGGCTACAGCCTCGGACAGGCGATGAAGAAGGGTGCCGATATCGCCGGCGCCAAGACGATTTTTACGGAGATTTTGAGCGTTTCTCTGCTTGGTGAGGTCAAGAAAATTACCACGGACAGCGGCGATTTTTTTGCAAAAAGCGTAATTGTCGCAACGGGTGCCGATCATAAGCATCTCGGTATCGCACAGGAGGAAGCGCTTGTGGGCAGAGGTGTGCATTATTGTGCTACCTGCGATGGTATGTTCTACCGTAACAAGACGGTGGTAGTCATCGGCGGCGGCAACAGCGCCGTGGGTGCGGCACGGTATTTGTCCCGACTTTGCAAAAAGGTGATCGTTGTGCACCGCAGAGACCGTCTCAGGGCAAGTAAGGCTGAGCAGGAAAAGCTGCAGCAGACGGAGAATGTCGAATTTTGTTGGAACAGCGAGGTTACGGCATTTTTGCACGAGGCACGGGTGCATGGCGTTACTCTGCGCAATGTCGTAACGGGTCAAACACAGGAGGTAGATTGTGACGGCGTATTTGTCAGTGTCGGGCAGAGCCCCAACACGGCGCTGTTTACCCGTGAGCTTGCGCTCGATGAGGGCGGTTATATTTTGGCAGACGAGAGCACATGCACGAGCGTTGCCGGTGTGTTTGCCGCAGGCGATGTGCGCACGAAGCTGTTGCGGCAGGTGGTGACCGCCTGTGCCGACGGAGGCGTTGCCGCCGCACAGGCAGAGGCATTTTTAGCAGAAAAATCATCATAAATTCCGATTTATCGGAGAGACTATCGTTTTACATTGTAGGGGAGGGTCATGACCCTCCCCTACAGTGGTTGATGCGTTCTGCGCGGTAAATCGGAATTTGACAATTTTGGCAGCAGGGGAGCGGATGCCCTTGTGATTTGGAATACGACACAGCTTGGGAAAGCAGAATTTGCCGGGCTGTGTCGTTATTTTTTGGGGTGGCTTGTTTTGCTTTTTGGATAAAAAAGTTGTTTTTTTTTTTTTTTTTTTTTTGAACAAGGCGGTGAAAAATCTGTTGAAAAGTTGGAATTTCTATGATATCATGAAAATGTACTTTAATTATAATTTGGGAGGTTTTTCTATGAAATCCGGAATGCTCATGAAAAGGCTGCTTTCGGCATTGCTGCTTGTGTGCATGCTTGTCGGCTTACTGCCTGCAAATGTGCTGGCACAAACAAGCGCAGTTGAAGTTTCAGAAGCAGTTTCCAAGCCCGCAACCAAGGCGGCAACGAGCTATGTCTCTCAGATCAACTCGCTTGACACGCCGTACAATGAGGCGATCTCTCCGACAACAAACAGGTATACCACCGTTTTTGCAAACAACGGTCTGGGCTATTACTACATTGTCAACAAGGCAAGCGCCACTGCCGGTCACTTGTTGTCGATGTCGGAGCAGAACTATGATCAGTACATCCCCTCGACAGACGTTACGATCAGCGGAAGCTCTCTGACCAACCCGGACCCGAACAACGCTGTCAAAATTAAAGCGACCGCAACTTGGAGAGGAGTTCTCTATCCGTATAAAGGCAACACACTTACGTTACTTCGTGAAGAAGGTAACGAAGCCTATCTGCGCACGGAGAGAGGCTTGCTTGGTGATAGCATGATGGGTGGCCGTGTAAGCAACGGCTTATGGGTCTTTCCTATTTTTAACACCGGAGCAACTGCAACGGACTCCGACCCTTGGTTCACGCTGACGTATGATGCGAGCGAGGATGCCTTCGCATACGTTTATCATGGCTTGGACCATGAATCTTTTTTGAGCACGCAAACCATGCAGCTTTACCGTGTGTATACGCAGGGCATTGAGCTTTACAAGGCGATCAAGACCGTGCAGGGTTATGCCGACGGCAATGCGGACGGCAGATTCCCCGACGATCTTTACACCACTTTCAGCAACTATTTGGCAAGCTGTATTTCTACATATGAGACCAACAACATTGCAACCGACGATGAGGAAGCACTGAAGACTGAGCTGGATCAGATGGCGACGAATCTCATCAATTATGCCAACGACCTGAGCGAAAATGTCACGAATCGTGATTCCTATATCGACATTCCGATCGAGATCATGGACTTCCGTGCCGATGGTATGCTCCTTGAATGGGAAAGAGGAAATTATGGCAAGTGGAATTTCCGAAGCGATACAGCTCAAACCGGTGCTGAGCCGGCGAAAACAACACTCGGCTCAAAGGCAACTGTTTACACCGGTCTGACGGAATCCAAATTGGTCAAGGGTCAGATGGTGTATACGCCGAAGATGGTTGCCTATGTTGCAGGCTTCCTTTCCGAGAATTATGCCATGGACTGGAGCACAAATACAAAGATCCCCGGCTATAACAGTATTCCTTATGCAAAGATGGAAGAATTGACCGAAATGGGTGACTTTGACAAAACGATCGCCAAGACCACCACAGGGGCAAACGGCGGTTATCTGAAATGGTCGCAGGTAACGACCTATTTCGACATGGCGTACTATATCCTCAACAACCTTTGGCGACCTGTCGAAAGTGACGACTACATGGATACAACGAAGCAGCTCGGCTATAACATGCTCGTTCCCGAGCGTAAGCGTTTGCGCTTGTTCTTAGATGAGGAAACGGGTCTTTATACGATCGATTCGGCAAACCGCATGGTCTATGACGGCTACTATGTTTTCAATGCCTCAGAGACCTACCCCAGCGATGCGATGTACAACGACGCATACTTCCGTCCGATCGACAACTTAGGCTTTGAAACGGAAGCAAACATGACCCTCGCCGGCGGCGATACCGACCAGGGTGAATATTTGACCAAATATCAGCACGAAAGCGAAGATATGAACTTCCACTTCAGCATGCACGCTGAGGGAAGCTTCGTATATTACCACGACCAGAATCTGTATTTCGAGTTCGTCGGTGACGATGACGTTTATTTCTATATCAACGGTCAAATTGCGCTGGACCTGGGCGGCTCGCACGGTGCGACCGGTGACAGGCTGTATCTGAATACGATTGCGGAAAAATTCGGTTTGGAGGACGAGGGTGTTTACTCCTTCGATATGTTCTACATCGAGCGTCACACGACGGCATCGAACCTGAAATTCTCCACGAACATTAAGATCGTTGAGACCGAGACCATGACCACCAAGGGCATGTATGCCGAAACGAGTAACGGTATCTCCAAGATCAACTCGACAACCGGCATGGGCGAAGCGTTGGTCGAAAACGCCCTCGTGCGTGACGGCGACACCATAGCCTACAGCTTCAATATTGCAAACAGCCGTGATATTCCCGTTTATAACGTCAGCTTTGAGGATAAGACCCTCGGAGCCTCCCTTTCCAAGGACGCCGTCACACTCTGCAATACCTCCCTGACCGGCGGCGCTTCCACCTCGATTGAAGATATTGAATTTTATTACCGCACGATCGATGACGACGGTGTGCCTTACGCCGGAAACCCCAGCACAAAAACAGTCGCTGAGATCAAAGCCCTGATCAACGCCGCCAATGGCGCAGGGATGAGCTTAAATTACGGCGCTTACCGTGTTACGATGACCTCTGTGGATGATATTCAGGCCCTGCTTGCCCTTGGCATTCCGATGAAGTGTCAGCTTTGCGTTTACGGCTTCAAGCGCACGGCGCAGGAGGAGTTGCCCAATTATAAGAACACCGTGACCTCCTTGTGCTACTACAATCTCGCAGGCACGGCGCAGACGACCGCAGGCGTTGAGGAAATTTCCGTCAGCGGCAGCGCAAGCCGCAGCTATCAGGTCACGGCGGCTCCTCCCACGGTCGATGCCGTTGAGCTTGTTTTGGACTACGGCAAGCAGGTCGAGATTCCGATCTCTACCATTCAGAGCAACATCAAGACAGACTCCCTGACAACGATCACAAGCCTTGCAGGTATCGTCACATCGGGCAGCCATGAGGACGTTCTGACCCACGTCTCATCGTCGAAGCTCCTTTGTGCCTCCGACGGTGCGACCTATGCAGGCAAGAACGGCACCTTCATCCGCAACGGCAACACTTTGGTCTATCAGCCGACAAAATTCATGGACAGCATCGAGACGGTCTACCTCGTCTACAACATGAACGCCACCAACTCCGAGTATAAATACATGCTCGTTGAGCTGAAGCTCGTTCCCGCAACGTCGGTTTACTACGAAACTGACTTTGCCGACGGTGCGATCTCAGCGGTGGACGGTGCGGATATGTTTGATGATACGAACAGCTTCTATGTTGACTTTAACAACACAGAGCTGGACCAAAAGCGCTATGAAAACACCGTCTACGGCGGCAAGAACTACGACCTTGCAAGCAGCTGGGGCACCCTGACCAGCCAGTACAGCGCACCGGTCGTGGATCACAAGGCAGGCACGCTGACAACAAGCTATGTCGGCACAAGAACCTGGATCTGGGTGCAGGCGCATCAAGACCTTGATACCGGCTTCGGCATGAACTATCATCCCATCGAAAATTCTCATGTGATTCAGGTTCGTGTGAAGTTCAGCAACATGGCAGTTACAAGCGGTGGTATACCCTACATCAGACCGTATTACTTCACCGCAGAAGACCGTTTCGGAGGTGCAGGCAGCGGCAGCGAGGTCATTTATCAATTAAATGGCTATGAGTTCGATGCGGAAAAGGTCACCGGTGGGAAATGGGTCACCCTGACCTTCCCGGTCAAGGGCTTGGACTCCAAGGAGCACACGACCCTGAGCAATATGCGCTTCCAGTTCGGCTGCATCCAAAGCGCAAGCAGCTCCGTCAACGGCTCCGTCACCATCGACTATATCTATGTCGGACCTGCGAACAACGCACCGGCACAGGATCACCTCTATTTTGACTTCGGCAACACTGATGCCGACCGCAATCGCTACTCCACCCACGGCTATCGCAGCGTCAACTATGACTTAGATGACAACTGGGTCGGCGCATGGCTTGAAAGCGGCATTTACGCAAAAGCGGAAATCGACCATGAGGCAGGAACGCTCACCACAGTGGCAGACGCTAACTACAATCACACCGGCTGCTATGTCGAAACCACCAAGTTTGGCTATATCCGCACCGAATCCTTAAAATTTGATCCGACCAACGCCGAAGTGATGCAGATTCGCTTCAAGATGAGCAGTGCAAGCGCTACCGCTCCGAAGCTTCAGCTTGGATACGGCGTGTCCGAGAACATTTCGTCAACGAAATACGAGTCCACCAAGCAGCAATTCACCTATACCACGGCAGGTGAATATATCACAGAGACGGTCTCACTTTCCAATACGGTGAGAAACGCAGGCTTACTTGCCAATATCAGACCGCAGTTCGTGGATATTGGTGCAGGTACAGAGGTGACCATCGACTATATCTATATCGGACCGGCGGCAGATGCGCCTGCAAAGGACTACCTGTACTGTGACTTCGGGAACAGACCGATCGACCAGGACCGTTACGGCGATTCTATCTATGCCGGCAAGAACTATGACCTTGCAAGCAACTGGGGCGCACTGACCAAATTAGACGGTAACGCTATCTACACGGAACCGGTCGTTGACAACGAAGCAGGCACAATGAGCGTCAGCTATGCAGGCACAAGAACTTGGATATGGGCGCAGATGAACAAAGATCTCGACAGCGGCTTCACTTTGGAATATCACCCTCAAAGCACCCACATTGTGCAGATGCGTGTGAAATTCAGTGATATGGCAGTTGTAAGCGGGAAAACACCTTACGCCCAAATCTGCTATTTTACCGGTCCGGACCGTTGGGAGGGCAACGAAGCCATCTATGGCGATGGCGACGAAGAACTTTTGTATAAAATGGATGCTTACAGCTTCGATGCATCCCTGGTCACAAGCAACGATTATGTCACCATTACCTTCCCGGTTGCGGGTTTGGATTCTACCGCGCACACAACGCTGTCAAACCTTCGCTTCCAGATCGGCAATATACAAAGCGCAAGCAGCTCTGTGCATGGCTCTGTGACCTTCGACTACATTTATATTGGTCCGGAAAACGGCATTGACGATGTCAGAGCCAAGAACAAAGCGCTGCAAGATTGGCAGAGCGTTTCCGAGGGCGATTCGGGTGCGGAATCTCAGGATGTTATAGATTTCGAAAGCACAAAGACCTATGAACCAAAGAACGTTCTTGAGTCCATCGGCGCAGGTACTGCCCAGCGCAACGAATATTACGGCATCCGCAACGGCTTGAGCAATTATAACAACAACATTCCCCTGAGCTTCTCGCACCGCGGCTCCTTCCGCACCTCGTCGGAAAACTCCTACATTGCGGTCCTGGACAGCCTGAAGCTCGGCATGGACGGCGTGGAGATCGACCTTCAGATCACCAGCGACGGCGTCATGATCCTGTGTCACAACGACACGATCACCGGCATGACCAATGCGCAAAGCGGTGTCAAGGTCAACACCTTGGCGTGGTCTGCGATCCAGGACTATCCGTTGGAGGTCGGCAACGGCGCAAGCGATCCTCTCTACTACACCATCTCGGCAGAGGAAGCAGCCCTGCTCAACACAATGTCGAACTACACCGCACATTACGGCGAGGCTGCCACGGAAGGCGGCAACCACTATTTAGCCCGCCTTGACGATCTTTTGGAGCTTCTGTATGAGCAGGCACCCAATGCGATCATTACGCTCGACAAGATGAATACGCAGGCAAAATTTGTTGCCACCTACAAGCTTTTGAAAGAAAAGTATGACGGAAAATTCCTCAATCAGGCGATGTTCAAGATCAGCAGAACTGTCGGCACCGTATCGACGATCAACACCTGGACAAACGCTGCTGCTACGGAATGTGGCATCTCTCAGGCAGCGGTCAAGAGCTCGTTCATGATGCTCTATGTCGTCGGCACCAGCGCGACCGTTACCGAGCTGCAGGAACATCTTGACAATGGCAGCTACATCAAGGCAGTCGAATACACCTATGGCGCTTCTGCAGATGCCAAAGCAGAAAAGCACCTCACGACGGAATATCTCCCGTTTGTGAAGTCAAAGGGCATCGATTTCTACCCCTCTACCATCGGGCCCGACTGGGCAGGTGGCAGAGATGATGACGAGACTACATGGCTGTACTACCTGCAAATGGGCGCTGACGGCATCATGACCGACCGCCCCGAGGAATTTGCAGCTTTCATGCACTACTATAACGGCGCAAGCCGAGCCACCACTGAGCGCATCGAAGCCGAGGTCTTCCAGAATTACAACACCGATTCGGCACGCTTCTATATGAGTGAAGCCGCCGACCTCAGCAACAACAAGCTCGTCAACAAGATGTACAACGGTGATTGGCTCGAATACCGAAACATCACCTTCAGCGGCACAGAAGCCTCCTTCTATGTTGAAGCAAAGGGCTTCGCAGGCGGCGTTTTGGAATTCTATGTCGATTCCCTCGATGCCAAGAACTGCTTCGCAACTGCAACGGTTCCGGTTTCGGATTTCTGCCACAGAATTACCGCAAGCATCTTCAAAACCGTTTCCGCAGGCAATCACACCGTCTATGTCAAGGCGGTCGGTGAGAACGATGAGGCACTTTTGTCCTTCGATGCGTTCTCCTGTGAGGATCAGACGAACGAGAACTACCTGTTCTTCGACTTCACGAACACGGAAGCCGATCAGGCTCGCTACAGCCAGCAACGCTACGGCGGCGGTGCTTACAACTTCGACACCAAGGAATATTGGTCTACATATGCCACCGACAGCGGCGGCAGTAACACCTATAAGGATTTCTCCATTGACACTACCAACGGCGTTGCCGTGGTTCATGTCAGTCAGGATATCACCGACAGTAGTGTCTATGGTCCGAAGTTTATGACCACCACGACCTACGGCACCTTCCCGTGGACAGGAAGAGGCGACTATGCTCCGCTCAAGTACACCCCGACCGCTGCGGACTTCGTCGCCGTGCGCTTCAGGCTCGACGGCGTGACCGATACGGGTGATAACTACATCATCATGGAGTACCACTATGATGATGCCTCCGGCACGGATCACATTCAGTACGAAAGATACGATAAAAAGAACTTTGCAAACTATACCTTCGTCACCGGAGAATATCAGACCGTTTACATCCCCACGACCTATACCTATTCCGAGGCTTCTTATATCACCTCCTTCGGTCTGCGCTTCTGCGGCATTAAGGGGGATGGTTCCTCCGATTACGGCACCGTTACCATCGACTATATCTATGCAGGCCCGATGCAGCTGTCAAACAGCATGCTCATTGACTTTGACGAAAACCCGGACAGCTACTACGACCCGGTCTACGGCGGCAAGAATTACGATTTGGAAAGCGCTTGGTCTCATAAGTCATCCCGTTCTACCGCTCCGACGATCGAGAACGGTATTATGAGCTTTACGATCATCGATGGCTGTGACACGGATTACCACCGCATGACGACGGCTTCTTCGACCATGAAGTTTGTCCCGGGCGATGATGACTATTGCCAGATTCGCTTCAGGATGACCAATGCCGTCGGAACCGTCAATAAAACACCGGCTGTCCATCTTTACTTCAGCCCCGACCTTTATAACCGTACCGATTACCTGATCAATCACGGCATCAGGGGACCCGGCAACAGCAACTCCAGCTCCGGAAGCTTTAATGTGACGAACGCAAATGCAGGCTGGCAGGTCCTGAGCTTCCACATGAGCTCTCTTTATTATCGGGATGCTTCGGTCATCGGTGCACTGTGCTTAATGTTCAACAAGATCGATCCAAGCTCTCTTGCCACCTTTGAGATCGATTATATCTACGTCGGTCCGCTGGAGGAGGCACCTGACCGTCAGAGCGAGAACGACAGCTTGTTCTTCGACTTCACCGACACCGCCGCAGACCGTGAGCGCTACACCGATGAAAGCTATGGCAGCGTGAACTACGACGAGGCAGGTGGCCCCTACTGGTTCGACAGACTGCAGACATCCTATAATTGCGCAGCGGCACAAACTGCGATCGTCGATAACAATGAAGGCACGCTCGTCCTCACACAGCAGGAATCCCAAAGCGCTATATGGACCGAAACCTCGCGTCCCACGCTGACCGGTGTTGGCAAATCCGTAAGCTTCGATACCGCAAAGGCAGAGGTCTATCAGATCCGCTTCAAGCTGGAGAACTTTGTTGCAAACGGCACGAACACACCTTATGTCAATTTCCACCCGTGGCTCGACGGCACTGCGCCGGAATCCAATGCCAAGGCTCCGTATTCATTCAGCGCAGCTGCATTGAACTCCGGCGAATATATGACCGTTACGCTTCCGGTTCCCGATGCTGTGGCATCCTTTAGCCGCATTACAAACCTCCGTGTTTATTTCGGAAATCTTTGCAGCGAATCAACATCCCCGGGCGTATTGACCATCGATTACATCTACGTCGGAACGGAAGAAGGCTTGCCGACCAAGGCGGATACCTACGGCTATGATTCCTCCTACACCACCGACAGCAAGCTTTCCTACGGCAGCAGTATGTTTGTCGAGGGCAAAGGCATTCCGCTGATGTACAGCGACAAGAGCATCAACTATGCAGGCACCTCCGCTTACACCGAAATTTCCTTCGATTTCACAGGTACAGGCTTCGACCTCATCAGCCGCACCGGTGCAAAACAGGGCTTGCTCCGTGCTGTCATCTATGATGCGGACGGCAAATTTGTCAAGGTCGCTTCGGTCATCAATAAGGGAACCTCGGAGCTGTATCAAATTCCTGTGATGTCCATCGAAAAACTACCTCACGGCACTTACACGGCAAAGGTCTTTGTCAGCGCCGCTTACGACTACGGCAATGACGGCAACGCTGACAGCTTTGGTGGTAGCCTGGACCGTGGCGGAGAATTCTATTTCGATGCCATTCGGATCTATAACCCGATCGACACGACCGCCTCTACGGCAGATGCGCAGGAGGCTTACGACATTTATCAAGCCCACGGCGAAGCCGATCCGGTCTACACCGAGGTGCGTAATATGCTCATTACTGCCGAAAGCTTTACGGTGAACGATACGATGGAGGGTGTTGTATATCTTGACACCTCGGGCGACACGGTTTCTTTGGCAAAGTATCAGGAGACCGGACCGAACAACGAGCTGTACCTGAGTGCCGGTCGTGCAATTGCCTTCGAGCTTGAGGTAACGGGAACGATTCCGGCAAGCATTGACATCGGCGCAAAGTCCATCACGGGCGAAGACACTACGTTAGCGGTCCGGGTGGCAGCATCGGCTCCGACCGCATTGCCCACCGCTTCGGATATTACGAGCACATCCGGCATCAGCTCCTCTACGCAGCAGTATTATCCCGTGACCATTCTGCCGTCGCAGTGGACAACGGCATCTTCGGTCAGCAGCGTTTACATCACCATTTATAACAACGGCGGTGCCGGAATTTTGTCCGTCACGGATATCAAGTACGCCTTCGATTCTCCCAACCCGAGCAAGGAATCGGGCAAAACCGTTCGTTTCCTGGTTGAACCGACAATGCTTGAGAAGATGAATGTCTGCTACGAGCACACCTACAGCTATGCCGAACGTGGCGATGAGCATGTCGCAACCTGTACAATCTGTGCTTACAGCCTCGTAGAGGCACATACATTTGAAAGCGGCGTTTGCATTTGCGGTGCAGCGGAATCGACCGGGCCCGAGTATGAGCTGAAGGAGGATCTCGCATTTACGACCTCCATTTCCGCAGGCGCGGAGATGACCGTCAGCTATAATATCATGGGCGCAGCGGTCAACTCCTACAAGGATTTCTATTTGGAAGTTACCAAGGACGTTGCAGGCGGCGATCCGATCACCACGGTTTACGGCATCACCGAAGACCGTGAGGCGATGACCGTCAAAAATGACCCGACCACGGGCGAAGCGCTCATGTATCAGGTCACCTACACCGGCATCAACGCCAAGGAAATGGGCGATAATTTCTCAACGACCCTTTATGCTGTTGGCGAAGACGGAACCATTTACTATGGCACAACCGTTGTCGATTCCATCAAGAGCTATTTGGTTGGTAAGATCGATGACAGCGCTTCGATTGCAGAGCTGAAAACCATGGCAGTTGACATGCTCAAATACGGCGCAGCGGCACAGGTCAGACTTGGCTACAACACCGACAACCTCGTAACTGCTGACTTGACCGAAGAACAGCTGTCTTACGCAACCACGGAAATTCCCGATGCTGTGAACAACGCAGCTTCTTCCGGCACCGGCGCAGCCGTAAACACCAACATCACGGTCACCTCCAGAGTGCAGTTGA
>SVKY01000034.1 GCA_015068235.1 Oscillospiraceae bacterium | reverse complement strand
TCGCTGCAATGCTGAGCAAGCAGGTTTATGATCTTGCAAAAGAGGTTTGACAATCGACCAGATACGCCCTATAATGAGATTACAATAAAAGTCAGTCAAATTCCGATTTATCGGTGAGTTTTGTTTTTCAAATTGTAGGGGCGGACGACTCTGTCCGCCCACACGAAGTGCCTGCACGGGCGCACAGAGTCGTGCGCCCCTACGGTGTCAAAACGCAGCCAACAGCTCGATAAATCGGAATTTTGTGGACAGTGTACATTATGGAGGCAGAAATGAGGGACATTCCGATCTTCACCGGCTGCGGTGGCATTGCAAGCTTGATTTTAAGTCAGATCCCCTACCGTGGGGAGGGCTATGTTTTGATTCGCTCCGTGTTCGGTAGTTTAGAGGATTTTATGAACGAATGCGAGAGCTTTTGCCGTATGGCAGGGGCAAAAACGGTTTTTTTCAGCGGAGAAGCGAATTTTTTCGATCATCCGATCTATACAACGCTTTTGGAGCGTGAGATTTTGCGCGAAAAGCTGCCTGCTTGTGCTGCGATAGCTGTGCCAACGAGAAATCCGTCTGCATGGATGCAGATCTATAATGAAAAATTCCTCCCTGTCCCTGCGGCGCAGTATTGCCGTGAGCCGAAAAATGCGTTTGACATCTTGAAGGATGGAAAATTGATCGGCATTGGACAGGTGGTGCAGGACAAAATTCTCTCTGTTGCTGCTGTGGAGCGTGGAGCAGGCGCTGAATGTGTTTGCGCCTTAGCAAAATTGTGTGAAGGCGATATGATCCATTTGAGCTGCGCAGAGGAAAATTTGCCTGCCATGAAGCTCTATGACCGACTGGGTTTTTCCCAAGGACGGGTAAAAGAAATTTGGTATCGCAAGAAAACGCTTGCAATTTGAATGATTTATGATATAATAGCGCCGAAAGAATCTAATGAAAGGAGATTTTATTATGCCTCTGGTAACCACAACCGAAATGTTTAAGAAGGCTTATGAGGGCGGCTACGCCATCGGCGCTTTCAACGTCAACAATATGGAGATCGTGCAGGGTATTACCGAAGCTTGCGCAGAGACTCGTTCTCCTGTCATTTTGCAGGTGTCCAAGGGCGCTCGTGCTTATGCAAATCACACCTACCTGACCAAGCTGGTCGAGGCTGCTGTGATCGAGAATCCCGAACTTCCCATCGCACTGCATTTGGACCATGGTCCCGATTTCGAAACCTGCAAGAGCTGCATTGACGGCGGCTTCACCTCTGTTATGATCGACGGCTCCAGCCTGCCGTTCGAGGAGAATGTTAAGCTGGCAAAGCGTGTTGTCGAATACGCACACGACCACGGTGTTGTTGTAGAAGCTGAGCTCGGCACCCTGGCAGGCATCGAGGATGATGTCAACGTCAGCGCTGAGGATTCCTCCTACACCCGTCCGGAAGAGGTCGAGGAATTTGTTGCCCGTACCGGCTGCGACTCTTTGGCAATCGCCATCGGCACCAGCCACGGCGCTTTCAAGTTCAAGCCCGGCACCAAGCCCCAGCTGCGATTCGACATTCTCGAAGAGGTCTCCAAGCGTCTGCCCGGCTTCCCCATCGTTCTGCACGGTTCTTCTTCTGTTCCGCAGGAGTTTGTTGAGATGATCAACACTTATGGCGGCGCAATGCCCGGTGCGATCGGTGTTCCCGAGGATCAGCTCCGTGAGGCTGCACGCATGGCGGTTTGCAAGATCAACATCGACTCCGACCTGCGTTTGGCAATGACCGGTGTTGTTCGCAAGTATTTTGCGGAGCATCCGGATCACTTTGACCCCCGTCAGTACCTCAAGCCTGCACGCAACAGCATCAAGGAAATGGTCAAGCATAAGCTGATCAACGTTCTTGGCTGCGACGGCAAGTTCTAAGAGAATATAAAAATGCTGCCTGTCTTTCAGGCAGCATTTTTCGTTATAGCAGCAAAGCGTTTGCAATGAAAAAGTAGACCAAAAGCGAAAGTGCATCGACGATGGTCGTGATAAACGGACTTGCCATGACGGCAGGGTCCAAGCCGATTTTTTTGGCAAGCATCGGGAGCATTGCGCCGATGATTTTTGCAAGCAGGACGGTCAGCGCCATGGTGATGCAAACAACGGCGGCGACCCAATAGGTGATCTCGTCATTACCAAGCAGGAGATTGTCGATCAAAAGAAGCTTTGCAAAGCAGGCGATGGCAAGGGCGATGCCGCACAAAACGGCAGTACGGATCTCCTTCCAAACGACGAGCCAAAAGTCCGAAAACTCCAATTCACTCAGTGACAACGCACGGATGACCGTGACGGAGGATTGCGAGCCGGAGTTACCGCCGGTACCCATCAGCATGGGGATAAAGGCGGTCAAAACGAAGGGCAAAGCACCCTCGAAGCCGTTGATGATCATGCCGGTAAAAGTAGCGGAGACCATCATCAGCATCAGCCATAAAATACGGTTCTTGAACAGCTCAAATACGGACGAACGCAGATAGGTATTTTCCGACGGCATCATACCGCTCATGAGCTCGATGTCCTCGGTCGCCTCGTCTTCCATGACGTCCATTGCATCGTCGAAGGTGACGATACCGACCATGCGGTACTCGGCATCGACCACGGGGAAAGCAAGGAAATTATATTTCGAGAACATCTGCGCGACCTCTTCCTGGTCGGCGTGGGTGTTGATGGAAATGATATTCGTTTCCATGATCTCACTAATGGGCATTTCGTCATCCTCTGCCAAAAGCAGATCCTTGACGGTGACAAGGCCCAAAAGCGTACGGTCACGGGTGACATAGCAGGTATAAATGGTCTCCTTGTCATAGCCCGTGCGTCGGATGCGTAAAATCGCTTCACCGACGGTCATGGCAGGACGCAGAGAGACGTATTCCGTGGTCATGATCGAGCCAGCGGAATTTTCGGGATAGCGCAGGATCTCATTGATCTCTTTGCGCAGCTGCGGATCCGCCTGCGACAAAATGCGCTTGACAACGTTGGCAGGCATTTCCTCGATCAGGTCAACGGCGTCGTCAACATACATCTCGTTGATGACATCACGCAGCTCGGAGTCCGAAAACGCACGGATCAAAACCTCCTGCGCCTCCGGCTCCATTTCAACAAAAGTTTCCGCTGCCAACTCCTTCGGCAGCAGGCGGAAGAAGAGGGGAAGACGATCCTCCTCTAATTCAGCAAAAATATACGCAATATCCGACGGGTTCATCGTGACCAGAATATCACGCACGGTGTTATACTTACGCTCGACGATGAGCGCAGTTAAAGTGCTTGCGATCGTAACGCTATATTCTGCCATCGGTTCTTACCTCCTGATTCATCATAAATCGTCAGAGATTCGGAAGCCGGCACGGCAGACCAATTTTTACAGACAGCTCCGGATCCCCGGAGGCTCCTTGCTACTTCGGCCTACCGATGTGCCACTACTACTCCCAGCATCCATGACTGTCCCTCCTTTGAAATCAATTTGGGCAAAAGCCCACTGTTTAGTTTATTCCCAAAAAATTGATTTGTCAAGCAAAAATAGAAATATTTTCCTAATAAAAAAGTGGAAATCATAACGGCTTGGCACAAATTTGGCAGGGGGGAAATCCTGATTTGCTGTTTTTTTCGCCGAAAAGTGCGTTCAAAATGACTTACAATATGAGAAAAGAATGAAGTGATTTGTATCTCAAAGGAAAAGTAAACAAATTTATCATAAAACATGAAAATCTATTGCATTCTTTTGTGCAAAGTGGTATACTTAAAATGTTAGATTATGTACCGAAGGAGAGTGAGACAGACAAGATGGATCAGAACCTGCATAATTCTTTCAAGCGATTTGCCGGCGGCGATGAGCTGCGTGCATATACCTTCCTCGGCTGTCATAAGGAATGCAGAGACAATGTTGAGGGCTTTGTGTTCCGTGTTTGGGCGCCGAATGCGCAATGTGTGAGCGTTGTGGGCGATTGGAATTTTTGGAACTGTGACGATCTGCCGATGCAACGGCTCGAATACGGGATTTGGGAGGCGTTTTCACCCTATGCCAAGCAGGGCGATGCCTATAAATATTTTATCCGCAGGGCAAACGGTTCCACGGTTTACAAGATGGATCCCTATGGTTTCAGGACAACGGGACTTCCCGATACCTCCAGCAGAGTGTGCTCATTAGAGGGCTATGCGTGGGAGGATGCGGCTTATCGGCGCGCGCAGGGGAAGAAAAAGCTGCTTGACAGCCCGATGAACATTTACGAGATGCACTTCGGCTCGTGGAAGCGCAAGGCAGATGGCAGTGTTTATAACTATGAAGAGCTTGCCGAGGAATTGATTCCTTATGTGAAGGAAATGGGCTATACGCACATTGAGCTGATGCCGATTTCGGAGCATCCGTTCGATCCCTCGTGGGGCTATCAGGTGACGGGCTATTATGCGCCGACCTCACGCTACGGCGAGCCAAAGCAGTTGATGAAATTTGTGGACCGGTGCCATCAGGCAGGCATCGGCGTTTTGCTCGATTGGGTCCCAGCGCATTTTCCCAAAGATGAGTACGGACTTTATGAGTTTGACGGCACGTGCTGCTATGAGCTGTCGGATCCGATGATGAACGAGCATCCGGATTGGACGACACGTATTTTTGATTTTGGCCGTGGTGAGGTGCAATCGTTCCTGATCTCCAATGCGGTCTATTGGCTGGAGATGTACCACATTGACGGCATCCGCGTCGATGCGGTCGCTGCGATGCTCTATTTGGATTACGGAAGGCAGGAATATCGTCCGAACAAGTACGGCGGCAAGGAGAATTTGGAGGCGATCGCCTTCCTGCGCAAGCTCAACCGTGCGATCTTCTCTGTCAGACGCAATGCCATCACCTGTGCCGAGGAATCGACCGCCTTCCCACTGGTGACGAAGCCGGACTATGACGGCGGCTTGGGCTTCCTGTTCAAGTGGAATATGGGCTGGATGAACGACACGCTGAAATATATGTCCTTGGATCCGTTGTGGAGAAAGGGCAGCCACAACAATTTGACGTACCTGCTGACCTATGCCTTTTCGGAGAATTATATCCTGCCTCTGTCGCACGATGAGGTCGTGCACGGAAAGGCTTCGCTCGTCAATAAAATGCCGGGGGATTATGATACAAAATTCAACAATTTACGAGCCTATTACGGCTTTATGATGGGACATCCGGGCAAAAAGCTCAGCTTTATGGGAAATGAGTTCGGACAGTTCATCGAGTGGAAGTACGATCAGGGCTTGGATTGGCTGCTGCTGGATTACGATAAGCACCGTCAGATGAAGGACTATGTCCGTGATCTGAACCATTTCTATTTGGACAACAGCAGTCTGTGGAATAACGATCAAGATTGGAACGGCTTCAAGTGGATCTCTGCTGATGACTGCAACAACAGTGTTCTTGCCTTCCGCAGGATCGACCGCCGTGGCAGAGAGGTTATCGTGATCCTGAATTTCTGCCCCGTCGAGCGCAGAGGCTACCGTTTGGGCCTGCCTCGTGCAGGCGTTTATGAGCCGGTCTTAAACAGTGATGATGCAAAATACGGTGGCAGCGGCATTGAGCTGCCAAAGGTAAATGCACAGAAGATCCCAATGCACGGTTTGCCGTTTTCCGGCGAATTTACGCTTGCACCGATGTCTGCGACCTTCTACAAACGAAAAGTTACGCAACGAAAAGCGAAAAATGATATTGACAAGGAGAGATGAGCTATGAACTTTCAGAAAAAGCATTGTGTTGCCATGCTGCTGGCAGGTGGTCAGGGCAGCCGTCTGATGGTCTTGACGGAGAACACCGCCAAGCCTGCCGTACCCTTCGGCGGTAAGTACCGCATCATCGATTTTCCCCTGTCCAACTGCGTCAATTCCGGCATTGATACCGTTGGCATTTTGACGCAGTATCAGCCCCTGGAGCTGAATGAATACATCGGTAACGGTCAGCCGTGGCGCTTGAACCGTTCTCACGGCGGTGTGCAGGTGCTTCCGCCGTATGCCAAGAGCAAAAAGTCCGAGTGGTACAAGGGCACTGCCAATGCGATTTATCAGAACATTCCTTTCATCGAACGTTACGATCCGGACAACGTTTTGATCCTTTCGGGCGACCATATTTATAAGATGGACTATGCAGCCATGCTGCGCCATCATATCAAGATGGATGCTGATTGCACCATCGCCGTTCGTACCGTACCCCTTTCTGAGGCAAGCCGCTTCGGCATCATGAATACGAATGAGGACGGCTCGATCTATGAGTTTGAGGAGAAGCCCAAGGTTCCCAAGAGTACGAACGCTTCCATGGGCATCTATATTTTCAAGTGGAGCATTTTGAAGAAGTTCCTGATCGCTGACGAGGAGGATCCCGAGAGCGAAAATGACTTCGGTAAGAATGTCATTCCTGCACTTCTCAATTCCGGACATAAGCTGTTCGCCTATGAATTCCAGGGCTACTGGAAGGATGTAGGTACGATCAACTCCCTGTGGGAGGCGAATATGGAGCTTTTGGGCGAGAATCCCGAGTTCAATATTTACGGCGAGAAGGGCAAGCGCATCTATGCAAGAAACTATGCAATGCCGTCTACTTATATCGCAAAGAGCTCGAAAAACAGCAACAGCTTCATCGCTGAGGGCTGCGAAATTTACGGCAGCGTTACCCATTCGATCATCTCCACCGGCTGCATCATCGAAAAGGAAGCCATTGTGGAGGACAGCGTGATCATGCCGAACGTCACGATCGAATCCGGTGCGATCATTCGCCATGCGATCATTGGTGAGGATTGCTGCATTTGCCGTGGCAGCGTGATCGGTGGAGCGTTTGCAGCCGATGAGGAAAAGAGTATCAGCGTGGTCGGCAAGGGCAAGACCATCGAGGCAAATGCCGCCATTAAGCCCGGCGAGATCTACTAAAGGAAAGGAAGGCACGAATTATGAATACTGCAATGGGCATTATCTTTGCCAGCATTTATGACGACAATCTCGGAGATTTGACAAACAAGCGCACCATGGCGGCCGTGCCTTACGGCGGACGCTATCGTCAGATCGATTTTCCGCTGTCGAATATGACCAACTCCGGCATCCGCCATATCGGCATCATTACGAAGCATAAGCATCAGTCCTTGATGAACCATATCGGCTCCGGTCAGGAGTGGGATCTGGATCTGGAGGAAGGCGGTCTGGAATTTTTGACGCCGTTTGCGCTGGATCACAACGGCTTGTACCGCGGAAAGCTCGATGCGATCAACTCCGCAATCAACTTCCTGACAATCTCGAATGAAGAATTTGTCGTTTTGGCAGACAGCAGTGTGCTGTGTGCGATCGATTTCCGTGAGGTCATCGAGAATCATATTGCCTCGGAAGCAGATGTAACTGTCGTGGTCAAGGACGGCATCAGCGACGGGAAGAAGCACATCGACATGGGCATTAAGCTTGATGAAAGCGGCAAGGTCAAGGACATTGTCGTTGAGACCAATGCGAAGAAGGAGTATTTGGCTTCCATGGGCATCTTTGTCATGCGCCGTGAGAAGCTCATCGAGGCGGTCAAGGATTGTGTTGCGCATGACCGCTATCAATTCGAGCGTGATATCGTTCTGCATGGCTTTACGGAAGAAAATCGTGCGGTGAACGCTTGCGTTTTTGACGGTGTTGTGCTTTATAACGAGAGTATTTCGGAGTATTATGAGAACACCTTGGCGCTGCTCGATCCTAAGGTACGCCATGGCTTGTTCAACCGTCCGAATCTGACCATTTATACCAAGGTCCGTGACGAGGTTCCGTCCTCCTACGGTGAAAATTCTGTCATCGACAACTGTCTTGCCGCAGACGGCTGCGTGCTCAACGGCAAGGCGGAAAATACCGTATTCTTCCGTGGAGCGAAGCTTGCGGAAACTGCGGTTGTCCGTGACAGCATCATCATGCAGGAGACCGTGATCGGTGACGGTGCGGATCTGCAATATGTGATTTTGGATAAGGATGTTGTGGTGCGCCCGGGCAAGAAGCTTTGCGGTACGAAGGAGCATCCGATCGTATTGAAGAGGGGAGAGATTGTATGAGAATTGCAATGCTTGCCTCCGAGGCTGCGCCGTATGTCAAGACCGGTGGCTTGGGAGATGTGATGCAGGCACTTCCGGCAGAGCTTTCAAAAATCAAGGGAAATGAGATTGTCCTTTTCCTCCCGTATTATAAAAAAATCAAGTTAGACCCGTCGATCAAGGTCGAAGCGGTTGGATCTTTCACCATGGAGCTTGCGTGGCGCGAGAGCTATGTCGGCATTTTCCGTTTGAAGAGCCGCCGCAAGAAGTTGCAGATCTATTTTATCGACAACGATTACTATTTCGGCGCTCGCAGCACGATCTACGGCGATTTTGATGACGGAGAACGCTTCACGTATTTCTCCAAGGCTGCCATGGCGGCGCTGTATTATCTGAATTTTAAGCCCGATATTCTGCACTGCCACGATTGGCAGAGCGCCATGGGAGTGGTATATTGCCGTGCGCTGTATCAGGCTTGGTGCCCGAATACCAAGACGATCTTCACGATCCACAATGTCGAATATCAGGGCTGGGCGGATTCGAGCTTCTTCGAGACGACTTTGGGTTTGCCCGAGTTCTTCCGTGGGCATATGACCTTCGACGGCTCGATCAATTTGATGAAGGGTGCCATCACGATGGCAGATGTCGTTTCCACCGTGTCAAAGACCTATTCTCAGGAGCTTTGCTATCCGCAATATGCGCACCGGTTGGACGGCGTTTTGCGCAATGCAACGCTCACGGGCATCACCAACGGCATCGATGTCGGTGTCTACAACCCCGAGACCGATGCTGCGCTCAGGGTCAACTACAGCGCAGCGGATATGTCCGGCAAGTGGGAGAATAAGCGTGCTCTGCGTGAGGAGATGGGTCTGCGCACCGATGTCGATACGCCAATCATGGGCATGGTGACACGCTTGGCAGGTCACAAGGGTATCGACCTTTTGTGCTACATTGCGCAGAAACTATTGCAGCGTGACGTGCAACTTGTCATCGTCGGTACAGGTGAGAAGCAGTATGAGTGCATTTTGAGCGCGTTGCAGAAGCAGTACCCCGGCAAGGTCGCTGTCCGTTTGGCGTTCGACCCTGCACTGGCTTGCAGAGTTTATGCAGGCGTGGATATGTATCTGATGCCGTCAAAGTCTGAACCCTGCGGTCTTTCGCAGCTCATTGCCATGCGCTACGGCGGCGTGCCGATCGTTTCGGAAACAGGTGGTCTGAAGGATACGGTTCCGAACTATGACCCCGAGAGCAAGGAAGGCAGAGGCTTTGTCTTCAGCGAATACACCGGTGAAGAATTCCTCTCTGCCATCGACCGCGCCGTTGCGCTGTATTATGACGATCGTGAGGAATTCAACGCCCTTGCCAAGCGCAATATGCAAACCGATTTCAGCTGGCAGGTTCCTGCCGGAGAATATATGAAGCTCTATACTGAGCTTTTGAGCAAATAATAGAAACATTTTTAGGAGGCCCCATGAAAAAGCAAACATCCACAGCAAACGCCGTACCGGCGATCAAAAGACCGGATATAATGAAGGAGCTTGAGCTGACACTGCACCGTCTGTTTGGCTGCGATATCGCAGATGCAACGCAGAAGCAGATCTATCGTGCACTGTGCACGGTTTTGTGCGAGCTTTTGACCGAGAAAAACCACGCATTTCGCAGCAAGTGTGCTTTAGAGGAGAAGAAGGAAGTCTATTATATGTCGATGGAGTTCCTTGTCGGTACTTCTTTGCGCAACAACCTGTATAACCTCGGCGTGGAGCAGGAATGCCGTGAAGGCCTTGCGAAATATGACATTGACATCGATCGTATCTATGCCCTCGATCCCGATGCGGGCTTGGGCAACGGCGGCTTGGGCAGACTTGCCTCGTGCTATATGGATGCGGCGACCGGCTTGGGATATCCCGTGACCGGCTTCTCGATCCGCTATGAGTTCGGCATTTTCCGTCAGAAGATCGTTGACGGCTGGCAGATGGAATTTCCTGACAACTGGCTGGAGATGGGCGATGTGTGGCTGCGCACCCGTGAGGACGATGCGGTCGAGGTTAAATTCGGCGGCGAGGTCCGTGAGTGGGTCGATAACGGCAAGTTCAAGGTTGCTCAGATCGGCTATAATTCCGTTGTTGCGGTGCCACACGATCTGTTTATCTCGGGCTACGGAAGCGAGGCGTCCAACCGCCTGACATTGTGGAGTGCGAAGCTTCCGCAGAGCTTTGACATGGCTGCCTTCTCCAGAGGCGATTATGTCCGTGCGCTTGAGCGCAATGCGATGGCTGAGACGATCTCGAAGGTGCTTTATCCTGCTGATGATCACATTCAGGGCAAGCGTCTGCGCTTGAAGCAGCAGTATCTTCTGGTTTCTGCATCATTGCAGAGCATTTTGAAGAAGCATTTTAAGAAATATCACACCTATGACAATTTAGCAGACAAGGTTGCCATTCATATCAACGATACCCATCCTGCACTTTGCGTGCCTGAGCTGATGCGCCTGCTTATCGACGAGCACGATTACGGCTGGGATAAGGCGTGGGAGATCACCTGCAAGACCCTGTCCTACACGAACCATACCGTTATGAGTGAGGCACTCGAACGCTGGAACGTGGATCTGTTCCGTGAGCAGCTGCCTCGTGTGTATTCCATCTGTGTGGAGATCAACCGCCGTTTGATCGAGCAGCTCAGTGCGACCTACCCCAACGATTGGGGCAAGATCAACTATATGGCTGTCATTGCCAATAACGAGGTTCGCATGGCAAACCTTTGCTTGGCAGCCTGCCACAAGGTCAACGGTGTTTCCAAGCTGCATACCGATATTTTGAGAAACGGCATCTTCCGTGACTATTGCAACATCACGCCCGACCGCTTCTTGAATGTCACCAACGGCATTGCTTATCGCCGCTGGCTGTGCCAGTCGAATCCGCTTCTGAGCGAGTATCTGACCGACCTGATCGGTGACGGCTTCAAGCACGATGCTCGTGAATTGGAGAAGCTTCTGAAATATCAGGATGATGAAAAGGTCATTGCTGACCTGCGTGCCATCAAGCGCAAGAATAAAGAACGTCTTGCGGCATACATTGCCGAGAAGAACGGCGTCCGTGTTGATCCGGATTCGATTTTCGATATTCAGATCAAGCGTCTGCATGAGTACAAGCGCCAGCTTTTGAATATTCTGCACGTTCTGCATCTGTACCGTCAGATCAAGGCTGAACCGAATGCTGATTGGGTTCCGAGAACATTTATTTTCGGCGCCAAGGCTTCTGCCGGCTATATCCGCGCAAAGCAGATCATCAGCCTGATCGTTGCGGTCTCCAACTTCATCAACAACGATGCCGATGTCCGTGATAAGCTCAAGGTGGTCTTCTTGGAGGATTACAAGGTATCCTTGGCAGAGATCATCATTCCTGCAGCGGATATTTCTGAGCAGATCTCCGTTGCCGGCAAGGAGGCTTCCGGCACGGGCAACATGAAGCTGATGATCAACGGCGCTGTCACCATCGGCACGCTCGATGGCGCAAACGTTGAAATTCACGAGCAGGTCGGTGATGAAAACATCTTCCTGTTCGGCATGAAGGCGCATGAGACGGAAGCTCTGTGGCAGCGTGGCTATAACCCCAACGAGTTCTTGACGCCGGAGCTGCAAGCGGTTTTGGATATGCTCACCTCGGGTGCGCTGGGTCAGCGCTTTGACGATTTGGTCGCATGCCTCTTGACCAACCGCTTCGGCACTGCCGATCCGTTCATGACCGTTGCGGATTTCACCGACTATTGCAGAGCGCAGCGTGAGGTCGCCGAGACTTATCGTGATGCGAAGAAGTTTGGTGCAATGTCCTTGGTCAATATCGCCAAGGCAGGCATCTTCTCCTCGGATCGCTCGGTGCAGGAATATGCTGAAAATATTTGGTATTTATAATGAGAATTTTATTTGACAGCAGATCAGCGCAGCACAAGACCCCGTTCGGCACCGTCCGAACGGGGGAATCGTGCGTTTTGAAGATTTATGTTCCCGATGTGTGCGCTGCCATTGGGGTGAACTTGGTTTTGGAAAACACCGATGATCAGATCATTGATGAGCTTCCGCTGACCGCCTCTGAGCGTGACGGAAAGTATCAGATCTGGCAGTGTGAACTGTCTTTGGAGAGCGGTCTGTATTTTTACTGGTTCCGTGTGCAGAAAAAGGATGATTCCTTCCGCCTGTTCAAGCAGGGCAGCGGCACAAATATGGAAGATGGCGAAAAATGGCAGCTGAGCTTTATTCCGTCGGATTTTGTCACGCCCGAATTTGCCAAGGGCGCCGTGATGTATCAAATCTTCCCTGATCGTTTTCACAAGGTCGGCGAGTGCGACTTAAATGACAAGCTCGGACCCTTCCATATCCACGAGGATCTGACAGAAACGCCCCGATATACCGCCGATTGCGACGGAAATTGGTGCAACGATTTTTATGGCGGAAATTTGCGTGGTATTCAGGAAAAACTGCCATATTTGAAGGAATTGGGGGTCAGCATTCTCTATCTGAACCCGATTTTTATGGCATATTCCAACCACCGCTACGATACCGCCGACTATAAGCGCATCGATCCCATGCTTGGCACCGAGGAGGATTTTGCTGAGCTTTGCGCAGCAGCGCATGAATTGGACATGAAGATCATTCTTGATGGCGTGTTCTCTCACACGGGCAGCAAGAGCATCTATTTTGATGTCGATGGCTATTTTGGCGGCGGTGCGGTCTCGCAGGAGGGCTCATGCTACCGTGAGTGGTACCGTTTCCATCGCTATCCCGATCAGTTTGACTCGTGGTGGGGGATGCCGAACATGCCGAATGTTGAGGAATTGACACCAAGCTACATGGATTTCATCTTTGCCGATGAGGATTCCGTGATCGAAAAATGGATGAAGCTCGGCGCAGACGGCTTCCGTTTAGATGTGGTCGATGAGCTGCCCGATGAATTTGTTAAGCCGCTCAAGGAGCGTATGCGCCAAATCAATCCCGATGCGCTTTTGATCGGTGAGGTTTGGGAGGACGCGTCCAACAAGCGATCTTACGGCGTTTCCAGACGTTATTTTGTCGATGCCGAATTAGATTCGACCATGCACTATCCGTGGCGCAAGGCGATTTTGGATTTCGTGATGGGCTACGATGACGGAAAGAATTTGGGCGAGAGCATCATGAGCATTGCGGAGAATTATCCGCCGCAGGTGCTTTCTTGCGTGATGAATATCCTCTCAACGCATGACACACCTCGAGTTCTGACGCTCTTAGGTGATCCGTTTGAAGGCGACCGGGAGGAAAAAGCTGAGCGCTATCTGACAAAACAAGCCAGAGCCGTTGCAATCGAGCGTTTGCGCCTTGCTGCATTTTTGCAGTTTACGCTCCCGGGCATGGCGAGCATTTATTATGGCGATGAGGCAGGCATGCAAGGGTATGATGATCCGTTCTGCCGCCGTTACTATCCGTGGGGCAGTGAGGATACCGAGCTGCGTGACTATTTTGCCCACCTTGCAAAGCTGAAAAACAATACCTTTGCTCTGCGCGAGGCTTCTGTTTTGGTCAAGAAGGCAGGCGGCGGCGTTTTGATCTTCGAGCGCCCGACCGAGGGTGAAACAGCAACGATCTACGTCAATCGCTCGAAGCAGGAGATCAAGCTGCCGCAGGGCTGCGAGCTGCGTTTTGGTTCGAATGTCAGCTTTGACGGTGAGAATTATCGACTTTTGCCGAACGGTTTTTGCATGGTTTATACGTACCATATCTGTCTGTGACGCATAGAATAGACAGATGCCGTAAATAACCAAATTTCGATTTATCGGTCTGTTGGCTGCGTTTTGACACCGTAGGGGCGCACGACTGCGACTCGCTAAGAGCCTCGCTTCGCTCGGTTGCTCGCATGCATACCGCTGCGGCGGCATCTGTGCGCCCGTGCAGGCACTTCGTGTGGGCGGACAGAGTCGTCCGCCCCTACAATTTGAAAAACAAAACTCACCGATAAATCGGAATTTGAAGTGCGACGATACATTATAATAATAGGAGAAAAAACATGAAATTTTCAGAATATCCGTATGAAAGACCTGATATCAATGCGCTAAAGGAAACTCTGCTTACTGCTGCCGAAGCAATCAAGAACGCAAACAGTGCGACTGCAATCATTGAGACCTTCGACAATGTGCTCAAGGCTGCCGAGGAAGCTTCTACCATGGGCACGATCGCCTCAGTGCGTAACAGCATCAACACTGCCGATGCTTTCTATGAGGCAGAGCGCGACTATTTCGACGAGATCGGACCGGAGCTTAGCGAGGTCAACAACGTGCTGAATGTTGCTCTGTTAGATTCGCCCTATCGTAAGGAATTAGAGCAACATTACGGTGAGCTGCTGTTTAAGAATTTGGAAATTGAGCGCCGCAGCTTCAAGCCCGAACTGATCCCCCTGATGCAGGAGGCGAACAAGTTAGAAGCGCAGTATCAAAAGCTTTACGCTTCTATGACCGTGGAATTTGACGGCAAGACTATGCCGCTGCCGATGCTCGGTCCGTATAAGGAAAGCCCCGATCGCGAAATCCGCAGAGCCGCTTACGAAGCAGAGGGTAAGACCTTCGATGCGCATCAAGCGGAGCTCGATGAGCTGTATGATAAGCTGGTCAAGAACCGTAATGCTCAGGGCAGACTTGTCGGCTATGACAATTATATTCAGCTCGGCTATGACCGTTTGGGCAGAAATTGCTACGGTGCTGAGGAGCTGAAGCGTTTCCGTGATCAAATCGCAACGGATTTGGTTCCCATCATTGCTGAGGTCAAGGAGGCACAGCGTAAGCGTATCGGTGTCGATCAGCTCTGCATTTATGACGACAAATTCCGTTTCCCTGACGGCAACGCAAAGCCCGAGGGAAATGCCGAAGAAATTTTGGCAGCAGGCAAGGCAATGTATCAGGAACTTTCGCCGGAAACCAAGGAATTTATCGAGGCTATGTTTGACGGCGAGCTGTTCGATGTGCTCTCTCGTGAGGGGAAGGCGCCCGGCGGCTACTGCACGAATTTGGAAAGCTATAAGATGCCGTTTATCTTCTCGAATTTCAACGGTACCAGCGATGATGTTGACGTTTTGACCCATGAGGCAGGTCATGCCTTTGCCGCCTATCGTTCGATGAACAATCCTGCCATCCATCCTGCACTGCACTCTCCGACCATCGAGGCTTGCGAGTGCCATTCCATGAGCATGGAATTTTTGACCCAGGACTTCCATAAGAATTTCTTTGGCGCGAATACTAAGAAATACGAACTTGCCCACTGCGAGGATGCTTTGGACTTCATTCCCTACGGCTGCATGATCGACGAGTTCCAGCACCGCATGTATGAAAATGAAAATCTGACACCCGAGCAGCGCAACGAGGTGTGGAAGGAGCTTGAGCAGAAATATCGTCCGTGGTTGAGCATGGATCAGTTGCCGTTCTACGGAAGATATTCTCACTGGCAGTGGAAGCTGCATGTGTATTTATATCCGCTTTACTACATCGACTACTGCATGGCGCAGACGATCGCATTCCAGATTTGGACGCTTTCCATGACCGACCGTGAGGCAGCTTGGAAGAAGTATCTTGCCTTTGTCGATGCTGCAGGCACAAAGACCTTTGAGGATCTGTGCATCAGCGCCGGTCTGCGTGTTCCCTATGCCGAGGGCACGGTCAAGGATATCGGTGCAGGCATCCGTGACTGGCTGGTAAAAAATTCACTTTAATCAGGGGAAAAAGTATATTTAACCAAATATTCTGTGAATTTTGCATATACATCGCTTTTTCACAGTTATGCGCATTATAAAAATCCACAAAAGATAAAAAAATTAAAAAAATATGAAGTTTTTTGTTGATTAATTCACGAAAGTGTGCTATAGTATATAAAACAATTTTAGAGTCGTGAAAAAGTGGCTCTGATTTCTTGTATTTTTCTGTGTTATCACAGCAAAATAAAAATTTTTTAGGAGGAAAAGAAAATGAAGAAACTTCTTGCGCTTCTTCTCGTTGTCTGCATGGTTGCAACTATGTTTGTAGCTTGCGCAGAGGATGAGGCAGAAACCACCGCAGCTCCGGTTGCTGAAGATACCACTGCAGCTCCCGAAGTTGAAGACACCACCGCTGCTGAAGAGCAGCCCGCTGAGAGTGCTCCCTCCGCGATTCAGCTCCTGAATGGCAAGGAATACGGCACTGACTACATCTCCCTGTATGAGCACTGTGGCAAGGACATCAGCATTGCTGACGTCATCGAAGACGAGACCACCGGTCTTGCTTACATTGAGCTCGACGGCGAGATGGTAGAGCTTGGTATGGACTTCCTGTCCATGGCTATGGTCTACAACACCAGCTTCGAAGGCACCGACTATGACAACGAAGACGATGTCTACGCTAACTGGTGGAAGCTGTACATCCAGAGATGGAATGCCCTGCTTCCCGAAATCCCCCTCTACTCCAACGAGTACTACGATGTCTACAACGCAGCGATCAAGGGCGTTGAAGAGTATCCGACCAACCCCTACTGGGCACCTGCAAGCGCTCTGATCGACTGGACCTCCGAGAAGGAAGACAACAGCATCATCCTGGGCAACTCCACTGACCTGTCCGGCAAGCTGCGTTATTCCTCCTTCGGCGCTACCTCTCCCGGCGCTGCTGACCTCGACATCGAGAACCTGATCTCCGGTCTGAGCACCGTCACCACCACTAAGGAAGGTGGCTATGTCGTTGACGAGACTGTTGTTAAGGAAATGGTTACCACCGACAACGAGGATGGCTCCCGTACCTACACCATCACCATCAATGATGACCTCGTATTCTCCGATGGTTCCCCCATCACTGCTAAGAACTACCTGTACACCGCTATGGCATTCTCCACTCCGGTTGCTACCGAAGCAGCTGCTAAGGATCACATGTCCATGATGTACTACGCTGGTTACGAAGCATACGCTGCATTCGACGGCACCAACGACGGTGTTGCGATCACCGACGAAGAAGGCGCTGAGACCGGCGTCGTTGCTTCCAAGATCATGACCGGTCTGCGTCTGATTGACGACTACACCTTCTCTGTCACTGTTGACGCTGCATACCTGCCGTACTACTACGCAATCGCATATGCTGGCTTCACCCCGACCTATAAGGACCTGTGGCTGGGCGAGTATGACATCGCTGACGACGGCGAAGGCTGCTACATCACCGACGGCTTCTATGCTAAGGAAGGCGAGAGCTACACCATGGCTGCTCACATCTCCGCTTCTGCATGGAACACCGATTCCACCTATCCGTACTCCGGTGCATACACCATCGAGTCCTATGACGAAGGTGAGAAGACTGCAGTTCTGGCAATCAACGAGAACTACAAGGGCAACTACGAAGGCACCAAGCCCTCCATCGCAAAGATCGTTTACAAGAAGATCGTTACCGAGACTCAGCTCGAGGACCTCAAGTCCGGCGGCGTTGACGTTCTGTCCGGCATCACCGGCGGCAAGGAAACCGACGAAGCTATCGCTTTGGTTGACGGTTCCGACGGCGCATTCGTTTACACTCACTACAGCCGCGCTGGCTACGGCAAGCTGGGCTTCCGTGCTGACTACGGCCCCGCTCAGTTCCCGGCAGTTCGCAAGGCTCTGACCCTCTGCATGGACCGTGCTACCTTTGCTAAGGACTTCACCGGCGGCTACGGCGGCGTTGTTGACGGCCCGTACTACACCGGTTCTTGGATGTATGCTAAGGCTAACGAGCAGGGCATGCTCCTCGACGCATATGCAACCTCCGTTGACGCAGCGATCGCAGCTCTCGAGGCTGACGGCTGGATCTACAACGCTGAGGGCGGCGAGTACACCGAGGGTGTCCGCTACAAGATGATCTCCGCTGAGTATGCAAGTGAAAACGACAAGAACTATCAGTCTGTTGACGGCGCATACAAGACCGTTGAGATCGACGGCGCTTACTACATGCCGCTCGTACTGAACTGGTACGGCACTGTTGACAACGACTTCACCGATCTGCTGGTCTTCGGCTTCGAGCAGAACGAGAACGTCAATGCAGCTGGCTTCGCAGTTCAGAAGACCATCGGCGACTTCGCTCCGATGCTCGACGAGCTGTATCAGCAGCAGATCTACGGCTACTACTCCGGTACGCCGATGTACAACTGCTTCAACTTTGCAACCGGTTTCACCTCCGCTGTTTATGACTACAGCTACAACTGGACTATTGATCCGGGTATGTATGACGACTACTCCATCAACTATGTGAAGGACGTCGCTGACATCTACTGGCTCGCTTAATTTCTGAGTTTGTATTTGTTATTTGAAGCATAATTTTAGCAACCATAGAATGGGGCAATCGCCCCATTCTATGGTTGCATAAGTGCTGTTTTACGCAGAATTTCCATTTTACACCGAGTCTAAAGATTTTTATCAACTCAGACCTGCGATGCAGGTCTTATTAAGCAAACTTTTACGATTTAAAGCCACGCATATTAAAATTGAAATCTCCGGCGAATTTCTTCGCCGTTTATCCCTATATCCGGCATTATTTCTGATCATAGAATAGCCGAATACACTGTCGAAGGGACGACAGATAGGAGTACAGCATGCTGAAATATATACTGAAAAGAATCGGCTATATGCTCATTGTCTTGGTCATATTGTCTTTCCTGATGTTTATGATCTACAACCTTGTGCCGAGCAACCGTGCATACACGGATGCCAAGGCAGATGTTCAGAGCCGTAAGCAGCTGATGCAAGGCATGACAGAGGAACAGAAAGAGAATTACTTCAATGACCTCTATCTTGAATATCAGCGCCAGTACGGTACGGATACGGATAACCTTCTGATCCGTTATCTGCGTTGGGTCGGTGTTTCTCCGCTCTATTACGGCAACTATAACGGTTTGCTGCAGGGCAACCTCGGTTATTCTCATGAGTATGATAAGCCGGTCGTTGAAGTCATCGTTGAACCGATGAAGAATACTATCTTTATAAATATCTTTGCGACCATTTTGGCGCTTGTAATCACGATTCCTTTGGGCATCGTCTGTGCTGTCAGAAAGGGCAAGAAGCTCGATCAAGCGGTTCAGGTCGGTTCGATCATTGGCTATAGTCTACCAACATTTATTATCGCAATTCTATTTATTTGGATCTTCTGCTCTGTGCTTAAGATCTTCCCCACAAGTGGTATGTCCACGCCGGGCAGTAACTATACCGGCTGGAAGTGGTTCACTGACACCATGTACTATTTGGCACTGCCGCTGATCACCATGACATTCTGCTCCTTGGGTGGTATGACTCGTTACGTCCGTGCCTCCATGATTGATGCTTTGTCCATGGATTGCATCCGTACGGCAAGAGCCAAGGGTGTTAAGGAAAAGGTTGTTATCTATTCTCACGCTTTCCGTAACGCTTTGATTCCGATCGTTACCCTCGTTGTCGGTTGGTTCCTCGGAATTTTCGCAGGTTCTCTGATTTTTGAGGATATGTTCGGTCTGAACGGTATGGGCAAAATCATGATTCAAGCTCTGCGTACTGCAGACTTTGATCTTGTTATCCTGCTGCAGCTGTTCTATGTCGCTATCTCCCTGATCGGCAATCTGATCATTGACCTTGTCTATGGTTTGGTTGACCCGAGAGTCAGAGTCAGCAAGTAAGGAGGTTTTAGTATGAGCAAAAAGAATAATGAAACTAAAGCCTCCCGTTGGGGCAAGCGTGCCGTTGTAGGCGGCAGCAAGCAGATGGCAGACGAGATGGAGAAGAAGGGCTCGGTTGAAGAAATCGTCAGTCCTATTCGCCAAATCGTCAGAAACTATCGTGAGAGAAAGCTTGCGATGGTTGCACTGTTTATCGTTATCGCGATGTTCCTGCTTGTCTTTGTTGGTCCGTTGTTCATTGATAACTATACGGATATCTACAAGGAGAGCTTGATGCAAAATATGCCTCCCACATTGAGTTTGATGTCCGTTCCCGATGAACTTGCAAATGACATCAAGATGATCGACAGCTATAGTAACTTCAGTGTCGGTCTGTCCAATTCCGGTAAGGTCTATGTTTGGGGTTCTACCGCGCTCGGCACCACCGGTAAGGATATGGAGGACATTCCGGAAGAAATTCTCAATGATAAAATCGCTTATGTTGCGGCAGGCTATGACCATGCTCTTGCGATCAGCGAGGAAGGCAAGGTTTACGCTTGGGGCGCAAACAAGCTCGGTCAGTACGGTTACTTTGACCCGGCTGAATTCCCTAATATCGTTTCTATGCCCGATGAGATTCTCAACGGCACGATCGATGTTGCCAACATCAAGAAGGTCACCTGCGGCTATCAGTGCAGTGCAATCTTGATGAATGACGGTACGCTCTATATTTGGGGCAACAAGAACACCTACGCGAATATTGATAAGTTCGTCGGCAAGGACGACCTTGTAGATATCGACTTCACGCTGAACTATATCGTCGGTGTTGGCAAGCTCCGCAACGGCGTGTTTGCAGGTCAGCGTGGTCTGTATGATCAGTATCATGCAACCTTCACGGACAAGGCTGTAGCTGCTTCCGATTTCTTGAACGGTCGTAAAATTCAGTCCATTGCTGCAACCTGCGATAACATCTGCATGCTGCTCGATGACGGTTCTGTGTGCTACACCGGTAACTTCAATACCGGTTTGGTTGAAACTCCGACCCTGGCTGCTGATGAAGACTTTATTTCCCTCGGCGCAGGCGCACGTCATTACACCGCGTTGACCAACAAGGGTAATGTTTACTCTTGGGGCGCAAATGTTTTGGGCCAGGCTGATGTTGATGAAAACGCACAGGGCGCTTCCGACATCTATGTCGGCTCTTTCCAAAGCTACGCTGTGGACGAAAGCGGCGAGCTGCAGGGCTCTTGGGGCTACAAGGGCGCAATCTTCGGTACTGACAAGTATGGCGCAAATGTTTTCCACCGTATCATCCACGGCGGTAAGATGACCATGACCATCGGTGCGATTGCTGTTATCATCTCTACCATCATCGGCGTTATTATTGGCTGTATCTCCGGCTACTTCGGCGGCAAGGTCGATATGATCTTGATGCGTGTGACCGAGATTTTTGCTGCAATTCCGTTCCTGCCGTTCGCTTTGATCCTGTCGGCGGTCATGGCACAGATGGATATTTCGGAAAATGCAAAAATTTTCCTCCTGATGTGCATCTTGGGCGTTTTGACTTGGACAGGCTTGGCTAGAATGGTTCGTGGTCAGGTTTTGGCAGCTCGTGAGAACGAGTATGTCACAGCTGCGAAGGCGATCGGTGTCAAGGAGAGCAGAATCGCTTTCCGCCACATCCTGCCGAACATCGTTTCCATCATTTTCGTTACCTTAACGCTTGACTTTGCTACTTGTATGCTTACGGAGTCCTCCTTGAGCTACCTTGGCTTCGGCGTTAACTATCCAAGACCTACTTGGGGTAATATGCTCAACGGTGCGAATAACTCCACCATCATTACACACTTCTGGTGGCAGTGGGTATTCCCGTCGTTGTTCCTTGCAATCACTTGTATCTGTATCAATATCGTTGGCGACACTCTGCGTGATGTCATGGACCCGAAGTCCGACCGCGATAAGTAAAGGAGGAAGAACTTATGCCATTACTTGAATTAAGAGATCTGCATACTTTCTTCCGCACGAAGAAGGGTACCGTAAAGGCCGTCAACGGCGTCTCCTATTCTGTCGACGCCGGTAGAACCTTGGGCGTTGTCGGTGAGTCCGGCTCCGGCAAGAGCGTTTCCGCAATGAGTATTTTGCAGCTTTTGGACGGCAACGGCTATATCGACAGCGGCGAGATCTATTTTGACGGCAAGGATCTGAGTAAAGTTACGAAGAATGAGCTTTACTCCATCCGTGGTAATGATATTTCCGTCATTTTCCAGGAACCGATGACCAGCTTGAATCCTGTTTTCACGATTATGAAGCAGGTTAGCGAGCCGTTCATCATTCACCAGCACATGACCAAGAAGCAGGCTGCTGAAAAGGTCATTGAGATGCTTGCGGATGTCAAGATTCCGAATCCGCACATCGTTGCAAAGCAGTATCCGCATCAGCTCTCCGGTGGTATGCGTCAGCGTGTTATGATCGCAATGGCTCTGGCTTGTAAGCCGAAGCTTCTGATCGCTGACGAGCCGACCACGGCACTTGACGTTACGATCCAGGCGCAGATTTTGAAACTGATGAATGAGCTAAAGGAAGAGCACGGCACTTCCATTATGTTCATCACCCATGACCTCGGTGTTATCCGTCAGATTGCTGACGATGTTGCGGTCATGTATTGTGGTCAGGTCGTAGAAATGGCTCCGGCTGAGACGATCTTTAATGTTTCCGAGTATTCGCACCCCTATACTGAGGGCTTGATGATCTCTATCCCGAGATTGAACACCCCCACGAATGCGCGTTTGGATGCCATTCCCGGCGCTGTTCCGCACCCGTTGGATCTGCCCAAGGGATGCAAGTTTGCACCTCGTTGCAAATATGCCACCGAGCGTTGCTTTGAGGAAGAGCCTGAGATGGTGCATGTAAGTGAGAACCAGCAGGTCCGCTGCTTCTATCCGAGGAAGGAGGATCGCAATGGATAATAAGAAAGTCCTTCTGAAGATCAATGACCTCCGTCAGTATTTCCCTGTTGGCAGACGCCTGTTCAACAAGGCAAATGATGGCATCACCCTCAACATTTATGAGGGCGAGACCTTGGGCCTTGTTGGTGAATCCGGCTGTGGTAAGTCCACTTTCGGACGTACCCTGCTTCAGCTTTACCGTCAGACCGATGGTAGAACCATGTATTACGGCACGTCTTTGGATGAGCTTGCACCTGCTTATGTCATTAAGACTGTCCGCAACCTTGAGTCTCTACGCAAGAAAATGAATCTTCTTCAGACAAAGTATGAGGAAAAGCAGGCAGCATATGATGCAGCATCGGAAGAAGAGCAGATGCGTATGCACACCGAGCTTACCGCGGCGAAGAAGGCTGCGAACGATGCTTATTTGAACATCGTTAACATCATCGGCGGTTTGATCGTTGCCGAGGATCTGAAGCCTGTCATTGCGATCTATAAAGAGCGCTATGCGGCTTGCAAGAAGTTGCACGATTTGATCGAGGATAAGAAGCCTCGCCAGTTGGACTTTGATGAGGCTGCTTATAATTATGAAAAGGCTGATGCCGAGTCCTCCAAGAAGGCAAAGTTCGGCGCAAAGGTCGATGCTCTGCGTGAAAAGACAGAAACTTTCGATAAGAAAATTCAAGAAGCACGCCGTTCGATCTGCGATATCGATGCTCGTATTGCCAATCTCCGTAACCAGTATGCTTCCGATCCGAAGTTTGCTGCGCATGAGGCTATGCGTGATGATGGCGTTGACCTTGCTCGTTTGACCAATGATGAGGTCCGCAGCATCCGTTGGCAGATGCAGTATATTTTCCAGGATCCGTATTCTTCTCTCAATCCTCGTATGACGGTCGGTCAGATCATCGGTGAGGGTATGCTGGCTCATAAGTATTATAAGTCGATGAACGATCAGATGAAGGAAGAGGTCGCCCGTGTCATTGAAGATTGCGGCTTAGCATCTTACTTCCTGTATCGTTATCCGCACCAGTTCTCCGGCGGTCAGCGTCAGAGAATCGGTATAGCAAGAAGCCTTGCGGTTCGTCCGAAGTTTGTCGTTTGTGACGAGGCTGTTTCTGCACTGGACGTTTCCATTCAGTCTCAGATTTTGAACCTTCTGCGTGATTTGAAGGAGCAGCAGAATTTGACCTACCTCTTCATCACCCATGACCTGTCAGTTGTTAAGTACATTTCCGACCGTATCGGCGTTATGTATTTGGGCAATCTGGTCGAGCTTGCCGATTCGGAAGAGATGTTCAAGAACCCGATGCATCCTTATACGGAAGCATTGCTTGAGTCCATTCCGACGACCGAGGAGAAGAAGGATCTTGTCGTTCTTGAAGGAGACATCCCCAGCCCCGTCAATCCGCCCTCCGGCTGTAAGTTCCATACTCGTTGCAAGTATTGCACTGAGATCTGCACACATGTTGTGCCGGATTGGGAAGAAGTCAGCCCGAATCACTTTGTCGCTTGCCATCATAAGCTGAAGAATCAGGACTGATACGAATTATCAGGTGAACCATTATGTTTTTTCGACGTAAATTGAATCGCTCCATGGATCTTCTCAAGGAGCGGAGCGGTAAGAATAACGAGACCGAAGAGGAAAAGCAGTTCATTGAGGAACAGGGGCTTCCAGTGGAGAAGCATGATGTTTTTGCGATGATTCTCTCTGCGATGATCGTGATCGTACCGATTGCATTGGCAATTTTGTTGATAATGGTCTTTTTTGGAAGCTTGATATTTTTGATCTAAAAAACTGCACCGAATCAAACGATTCGGTGCAGTTTTGCAATATAGTTGGTATCGAAAAACCTATTGATTCAACCCTAAAATGGGAATTTGATTTTATGCCTTGAGTGCCCGAACAAAAGCGGAAGGATCTTCTGCCTTGAAATATGCACTGCCTGCGACAAAGACGTTCGCACCGTTTTCAGCGCAGATCTTGGCGGTTTTTTCGTTAATGCCGCCATCGACTTCTAATTCACAGGTTGGGTTTTGTGCATCGATATAAGAACGGATCTGCTTGAGCTTCGGCATCATATCTTGCATAAAAGACTGACCACCAAAGCCGGGTTCGACTGTCATAACCAAAATCAAATCGCAGTAAGGCAAATAGGGAAGCACTGCTTCAGGCGGCGTCTTCGGCTTGACAGAAATGGCAGCCTTCACGCCGTTTTCACGAATGCGCTTTAATGCCGCAATGGTGTTTTCCTCATTGTCGGCTTCGACATGGACCGTTAAAATATCGCTGCCTGCCTTGCAGAAATCATCGACATAGCGAAGCGGACGGTCGATCATTAGATGCACATCAAGCGGCAAGTCGGTGATCTTACGGATCGCTGCCACGACCGGAATACCGATGGTAATATTGGGAACGAAAAGTCCGTCCATGACATCGACATGGACATAGTCGGCATCGGCAACGCTCAGCGCACGGATATCACGCTCTAAATTCACAAAATCAGCAGATAAAATTGAGGGAGCAACCTTCAACATTTCAAACCTCCGAAGCATAGAATATAGGGCAGCTCAGCGGAACTCCATTCACGCAGAGCAGCTGCATAAATTATATGATAATAATAAAAAAGTGTCAAGTTTTTCCTACAATAAACATTGCGAAACTGCGCAAACTATTCCCGAGATGAAACGAGGGAGGGAAAAACATGAGCTGTCATACCAACGCAAACCATTGCATCCAGTGCACAGTTTCTCAGTGCAAGTATCATTGCGGCAATGAGAACTATTGCTCTTTGGAAAAGATCATGGTCGGTACGCATGAGACAGATCCCACTGTGAAGCAGTGCACGGATTGCATGTCCTTCGATAGAAAGTAAAGAAGATAGGCTTCGGGATTCCGAAGCCTAATTATTATTTTTGTCTAAGAAAAGATTGAAAACGCATCCGTAGAATAAAATAGAAATACATACATAAAGCCACAACATGCCGAAAGCGATGATGGAAAGGCTACCGTAGAGCACAGAGTAATTGCTGAAATAGCGAGCATAGATGGAAAAACAAAGTGTAAAAATCAGCCAACCGAGGGCAGCCAAAACCGCACCCGGGAGTGCTTTTTTGAAAGGGACCTTTTGATTTGGGAAAACGCAGTACATGGCGCAGAAGAAAAGCGACAGCAGGAGCAAAACGATCAAGCCGCGAAATTGCATGATGTCTGCAATGAATTTTAGGATCGGAACAGATTGACGTTCGAGTATATAGGCAAGCTCCTGGCCGAAGCCCAAAATTACGATCGTTAAGATCAGTGCGACAAACAGCAGAAGCATATAGCACATGCTTAAGATGCGGCGATAAAGATAGCTGCGATTTTCGCTTTTGCCGTGAATGGCGTTGATGCCGACCTGAATAAAATAAACGCCTCGAGATGATGACCAAATGGTGATCAGTGCAGTCACAGAGACCAATGCAAAGCTGCTGTTGCTGCTCATGTCGTTGACGATGCGCTCAATAAGCGGCATCAAGATCTCGGGCACGATTCCGTGCATAGCGCCGATGAGATCATCTTGGCTGAAGCCGAGCATGGGAAGCAAGGCAACCAGTAGCATGATGGTCGGGAAAAACGCCAAAATAATATAAAAAGAGGTGTTGGCGGCATACAGCGACACACGGTAGGAAGAAACCTCATGAAAGAGTTTTTTGAATTTAAGATAGTAACGCATTTGAAACACTCCTCAAACATATTTTACCTGTTCTCCCTCAAAATGTAAAGCAGAAATGTTCGAGGAAAATTGACAAGGAAGAAATAACGTGATATACTAATAAAAAATAGCAAATTCCGATTTATCGGTGAGTTTTGTTTTTCAAATTGTAGGGGCGGACGACTCTGTCCGCCCACACGAAGTGCCTGCACGGGCGAACAGAGTCGTCCGCCCCTACTACTCTGTTAATACTAAAACTTTATTTCTGGATATAAGTGTTTAAGCTTAATGCGAGCATCATCGGCAGTAAAATGCCAAGAGACCCCCTTTTGAGCAGAATTCCGGGTTCTATGCCAAG
>SVKY01000033.1 GCA_015068235.1 Oscillospiraceae bacterium | reverse complement strand
ATCGTTTTACATTGTAGGGGAGGGTCATGGTCTCGCTGCGGCTCGGTCAGGTCGCGGCTCTGACAGCCCACCGGGCTGTCATTCACTACCGCTCCCTCCGCTTCGCTACCCTCCCGCACAGAAAACGATAAAATTTCGCAGCGAACCAATGTGAAAATATAATGTTTTACGATAGTTCCTGCACACGGGAGGGTCATGACCCTCCCCTACAGTGGTTGATGCGTTCTGTTCGATCAATTGGAATTTTTAGGCTACATTTGAAAAATTATGTTCCGCAGGCAGGGGATTTTACATGAATTTTACAAAACTGCACATAATTCTCTATGGAGTTTTCGCCGTGTTTTTCGTATAATTTCATCACAACCATAGAAAGGCAAGTGAAATTTATGTCATTTTACATCGTGAAAATCATTACGCTTTTGGGCGGACTTGCGCTGTTCCTGTTCGGCATGGACATCATGGGCAAAGCCCTGGAGCGCTTGGCAGGCGGCAAGCTGCAGACCGTTCTGTCCAAAATGAGTTCGACCGTTCTGCGTGGATTTATTTTGGGCGTGGCTGTCACCGCCGTGATCCAATCCTCGTCGGCAACTACCGTCATGGTCGTCGGCTTCGTTAACTCCGGCATCATGACCCTTAAGCAAGCCATCGGCGTAATCATGGGCTCAAATGTCGGCACGACCGTCACGTCTTGGATCTTATCGCTGACAGAGCTTGAGGGCGAGAGCCTAATCGTTCAAATTTTTAAGCCTTCGACCCTTGCACCATTGTTGGGCATCATCGGTATTGTACTGCATATGTTCACAAAAAGCAAGCAAAAGCAAGGTCTCGGCACGATCTTCCTCGGCTTTATGGCTCTGATGACCGGCATGGATCTGATGAGCAGCTCGATGGGATTCTTAAAAACTGAGCAGTGGTTTTCTGACCTGATGATCTCCTTCTCCAACCCGGTCTTGGGCATTTTGGTCGGAGCTGCCTTGACGGCGATCATCCAGTCCTCTTCCGCTTCGGTCGGTATTTTGCAGAGCCTTTGCGCCACCGGCGCCGTCACCTTCGGCACGGTAATTCCCATCATCTTGGGTCAGAATATCGGCACCTGCGTGACGGCGATGATCTCCACCATCGGCGCAAACCGCAACGCAAGACGTACCGCTTTGGTGCATCTGTACTTCAATATCGTCGGTGTTGCCCTGTTCTGCATTATTTTCTATGCCATCGGCGCATTCTTCCCGTGGAAATTCCTGGAAAACACCGCAGGCGCAATGGATATCGCAGTGGTCCACACCTGCTTCAATTTGGGCGCAACCGCAGTTCTGCTGCCGATGAACAAGCTGCTGGAAAGACTGGCATATCTGACCATTCCCGCAGAGCCTGTGCATCAGACGCCGGTACTGTTGGACGAGCGTTTTTTGGCAACGCCTGCCGTTGCCATTCAGCGTGCGCATGAGATCGCTGGGAAGATGGTATCCGTGGCTGAAAACGCAATGGAAAAGGCGATTTCTTTGACCCAAAAGTTTGATGCAGAGGTCTATCAGCAAGTTCTTGACTTAGAGGATGAAACTGACCGATATGAAGATGCTTTGGGCAGCTATTTGGTCAAGATGACCGGTGAAAATCTCTCTTTGAACGAAAGTCGCATGCTCAACACCCTGCTTTACAGCCTCAACGACATTGAGCGTATTGCCGACCATGCTGTTGCAGTTGCAAAAGCCGGTAAAGAGATGGACGATAAGGCAATCCGCTTCTCCGAAAAGGCTTGTAAGGAGCTTGCGCTGCTGCAACAGGCTGTAATGGACGTGATCTCGGACACTGTTTATGCTTATAAAGAAAATGATTTGGATGTTGCTCTGCGCATCGAGCCAAGGGAGCAGGTCGTTGACGCTTTGGTCAAGGAGGTCAAGAGCCGCCATGTCCGCCGCCTGAGAGACGGCATGTGCACGGTCGAATACGGATTTGTGCTTGAGGACCTTTTGACCGCTTACAGCCGTAGTGCGGACCACTGCTCGAACATTGCAGTTCAGATGCTGCAGGTCGCAGAGGGTAAGTTAGAGGCTCACGAGTATCTCAACGCCCTCAAGAGCGGTGAACTGCGCCAGAGCGCACAGTTTTCCGAGCAATTCAAAAAATATCGCGCACAGTATGTGTTCCCTGAGGAGCGCTGAAGCATAAACGAAACGGAGCTTGCTTTTTTTCGCAAGCTCCGTTTGATATTAAAACCTGCTGTATCGGTAAGATTGTTGTTTCACGCTGTAGGGGAGGGTCATGACCCTCCCCTACAGTTCAAAATTTGAAAGTCAGCGATAAATCGGAATTTGGCAATTATTTTTATCGGGCAATTGCATTATTTATCGTAAAATGACTGAAAAAATCGGTTGCAATCTACGCAAATCGGTGGTATAATAATAAAAACGCAGGGTTCGTACATCGGTAGTACAGCGGCTTCCCAAGCCGCTGAGGCGGGTTCGACTCCCGTACCCTGCTCCAACAAAAAATTCTCTTTTGTCTGTCAGACAAAAGAGAATTTTTGCGTGATGCGTTTCTTGCGGAACGAGATACGCATTGCGTGCGTGAAGAAACGCATCGCATTACCTATCGCAGCGAAGCCGACAAGAATGTTGTACAATACTTTTCTTGCCACCACAGGCGGTGCAGGATGTCCATCCTGCAATAAAATGGTTTTCAAACCATTTTATCAAGAAACAGTATTATATCACGGCGTAGAGCGCGGCGCCTGTATGCAGACGTACAAAGGCTGACTCTGTCATTTGCTGTAAAAAGCTTCGGCTGCAAGCCTCATGCCAAAGCAAAAACCATCATAAAATCCTTGCTCCGAGCAAATACCGACATATTCTGCGATGTTATTATGATATTTTTCTAAAATTGCATTTTGTTCTGTGTTTGCAGATTGTCTCAGCGTTTGAAATGCCGCCCCATCAGTGCTTCAAGCGTTCTCATTTCCGTGTTCCCTCTGCCAAAGCTTTCCAGAGGGAAAATTTCTCCGTTCCAAAGTGCATTGATTGTTTGTGCCAATTATATCACCTCCTGATAAGCTCGTATATTTACTGATTCCAATTCAGCTCACAAAGAGTATAACAAATTTTTAGCATATATGTATACGCATTTGCGTAATTTTCAAAAAATATTACAATTCTTTTATTATAATGATTAAAAAATTGAATACACATCTAAACTCCATAAAAACGGTTAAAAAGAGCCGTTTTTATGGAATTGTGCGGCGATGCCGCACGAATAAGTCACAACAGTGACTTATTCAGTAGACATTAATATAAGATGGTTGGGGGGCTGTTTTTATAGTTTCGTGGAATATTTGATGCATGGCAACTTTATTCGTTGTAAAAAATGTGTTCGATTGCCCAAAACTCGTTGCATTTTTTGTGTTCGAGTGGCATACTATACTTATATTTTTTTTGAGGGTCAATCGGGGAAGTATTCATCCTTGAAATCGACCTTTGCGACAGAAAATTTTTTGCCGTTCAAATATTCCAGCGCACCTGCATCGGTCGTGAAGCGGAAGGTTATCTTGTAGGAATACAGCGCCTGATATTTTCGGTCAAAGCGCTTATCCAATTTGCCGTATTTTCCGTCACCGAGCAGCGGATGCCCTGCGTGGGCAAATTGCGCACGAATCTGATGCGTGCGTCCTGTGATCAACTCGCATTCCACGAGAGAAAGCCCGTTGCGGCTTTGTAAAACTTCGTAACGAGTTTCGCAGCTCTTTGCGCCCTTTTGCGGTGTGTCGTAGACGTAGACACGGTTTTTGGCGGCATCTTTGAACAAATAGCCCTTCAAAACGCCAATCTTTGGCTGGGGACTGCCCTCCACGATCGCAAGATAGCGCTTGTCCATCTCACGGTCTTTGATTTTTTGGTTCATCACACGCAATGCTTCGGCGGTTTTTGCGGCAATCACGATGCCTCCGGTGTTGCGGTCGATTCGATTGCAAAGCGCCGGCGTGAAGGAATTTTCCTCTCTCGGTCGCCATTCTCGCTTGGCGTAAAGATAGGCTTGGATGTGATCAATGAGCGTTTTGCCGTATTCTGCGCCGTCGTGCGGATGAACCGCAAGCCCGGGGCGTTTATCCACCAATAAAATATGCTCGTCCTCGTAAACGATGTTCAACTTCGGCGTGGCAACGGTCAGATAGGCGTTGTCCTCTCGCATCTCGTCAAAGAATTCATCGTTGATATATAATTGCAGCACGTCGCCCTCTAAAAGGCGGTCATCTCGGTTCACACGAGCGTTGTTTCGCTTAATGCGCTTGATGCGAATATACTTCTGTGCCAGCGATGCTGGAAGTAGCGGCACAGCCTTTGCAAGGAAACGGTCGAGGCGTTGACCGGCATCATTGCGCCCAATTTTGAGTTCTTTCAACCCGGCACCTCCTTCTGTACACATACTATGCGGCAGAAAATTGCGAAAGTCAAGCATTTTTCTTGAAAAAATATAAAAAAGCATTTGACAAAAGCGACAAAAGCCGTTATAATATCTCGTGCATGACTACGGAATAGGGGATAACTATGCTGTTAAGCCTGTCTAAAATCATTCAGACGACCGATGGCGTGCTTCCGTTTGAGACGTCGCTTGATCTGCACGACCTGCGATTTGGCGATATCTGTCCCGTGCAGGAGCCTGTTTTGGTGAAGGGTACGGTGCGCAACACGGCAGGCGTATTGGTTTTGGATGCTCTGCTCACAACAAATCTGCATGGCGTTTGTGACCGCTGTGCGAGCGATTTCGAGCGTGAGATCGCATATCAGGTTCACGCGGTTTTGGTGCGTGAGCTGGAGAACGAGGACGAAGCCGATGAGTGGACGTTCTTGCTTGAAAATGATTGCGCTGATTTGGACGAGATCCTCACGACCGCATTTGTGCTGAACATGGATTCGAAGCTGCTGTGCAAGGACGAGTGTAAGGGCTTATGCTTCCGCTGTGGCAAGAATCTCAACGACGGTGATTGCGATTGCCGTCCTGAAGCTGATCCCCGTTTGGCTGTCCTTGGACAGCTGTTGAAGGATAAGTAAGAAATATTATTTGGAGGTGTCATTCATGGCTGTCCCTAAGTGTAAAGTTTCCAAGGCGAGACGGGATAAGAGACGTAGCTCTCATTGGAAGCTCTCCGTGCCCGGCATCGTAGCTTGCCCGAAGTGTGGCGAGGCTCGTCTGCCGCATAGAGCTTGCAAGAACTGCGGTACCTACAACGGACGTGAGGTTCTTCCTGCTGCTGAGGCAAAGTAATCTGAATAAGAGATGAGGGAGGGCATAAACCTTCCTCTTTTCTTTATTATTGAGGTGAAGGTATGAAAATTCGTGCGGCGAAGAAGTACGACATTCCCGATCTTCTGCGCCTGCTCAGGCAGGTATTGACCGTGCATCACAACGGCAGACCTGATCTTTTTAAGGCGCAGACGGAAAAATATTCCGAAAAGGATCTGGAAATACTCTTAAAAGATAAATCTAAGCCGATCTTTGTTGCCGTTGAGGAGCGCAAGGTGGTTGGCTATGTGTTCTGCGTGCTGAGGCGTTTGGAGAATAACAGCATCATGACGGATATTTTGACCTTGCATATTGACGATCTGTGTGTCGATGAGGCGATGCGTGGCAAGGGTGTTGGAACGCAGCTTTATGAATATGCGAAGCAGTTTGCTAAGGCGCAGGGCTGCTATAATCTGACATTAAATGTCTGGGCGCTCAACGAAAATGTCAAGCGTTTTTATGAAAAAAGTGGCATGCTGCCCCAAAAGATTGGCATGGAAGCGATCCTTTGACAATAAATGCTTGCAGTATTGCAAAAAATGTGCGATAATAATCTGAAGATAACATTAGGAGGCGATGCGTTATGGCAAAACCTTTGGTAGCGATCGTCGGCAGACCGAATGTGGGAAAGTCGATGCTTTTTAATAAGCTGACCGGTCAGCGTACTGCGATCGTGGAGGACACGCCAGGCGTGACCCGTGACAGAATTTACGGCAAGTGCGATTGGAACGGTCGGGAATTTGAGATCGTGGATACCGGCGGCATTGAGCCGAACACGGACAGCGAGATGCTCAAATTTATGCGCCGTCAGGCAGAGATCGCAATTGAAACAGCGGATGTGATCGTCATGGTCACGGATGTCAAAACGGGCGTAACAGCAGCAGATATGGACGTTGCGACGATGCTGCAGCGCAGCAAGAAGCCTGTTTGCTTGGCGGTCAACAAGTGCGACAGCGTCGGGCAAATCAATCCCGATGTGTATGAATTTTATATGCTCGGCTTGGGCGATCCCATCGAGGTTTCAGCGGTTCACGGTCACGGTACGGGCGATTTGCTCGACTGGTGCGTGGAGCATTTTCCGGAGCAGACCGAGGGCGAGGACGAGGGCGAAATTATCAATGTTGCCATCGTTGGCAAGCCCAATGTCGGCAAATCCAGCCTCTTGAATCGCATTTTGGGCGAGGAAAGAGTGATCGTGTCGAATGTGGCAGGCACGACCCGTGATGCCATCGACAGCTATTTTGAAAATGAGTTTGGCAAATACCGCTTCATCGACACTGCAGGCATGCGCCGTAAGTCCAAGGTCGATGATGCGATCGAGAAATATTCCAACATGCGCTCCATCGCAGCCATTGACAGAGCGGATGTATGTCTGATCCTGATCGATGCCAACGAGGGCGTGACCGAGCAGGACACCAAGATCGCAGGTCTTGCACACGAGGCGGGCAAGGCGAGCATCATTGTCGTCAACAAGTGGGACACGGTCGAAAAAGAGACCAACACCATGAACGAGATGACGGCAAAGATCCGTCAGGATCTGGGCTACATGCCCTATGCACCGGTACTGTTTATTTCGGCGCTGACGGGTCAGCGAGTGGGAAAGCTGTATGAGTTGATCAACTATGTTGCAAATCAGGCTGCCATGCGCATCACCACGGGCATGCTCAACAATATCTTGGCAGATGCCACTGCGCGAGTGCAGCCGCCGACAGACAAGGGTCGCCGCCTGAAGATCTATTATATGACGCAGGTCGGTGTCAAGCCGCCGCATTTCATCATTTTCTGCAACGATGCAAGGCTGTTCCATTTCTCCTATCAGAGATATTTGGAAAATCAAATCCGAGCGGTCTTTGGCTTGGAGGGAACGCCCATCCGCATCACAATCCGCCAAAAGGGCGATAAGGAGGATTGAGCATGATTTGGCGCATTATCATCTGTGCGATCATGGGCTATTTGTTCGGCACACTCAACGGTGCGATCCTGATCTCTAAGCTGACCAAGCACGAAGACGTGCGTGAAAAGGGCAGCGGCAATGCAGGCTTGACGAATTTTCTGCGCAGCTACGGCGGCTGGAGCACGCTTTTGGTTGTCGTGATCGACTTGGGCAAGATGGTTGCCGCATGTCTGCTTTCTACCCTGATTTATACCAAGGATGCCGATGTGGCAAAGATGATTACAGGTGCCTTTGTGCAGCTCGGCCATATTTTCCCGATTTTTTTTGGCATGCACGGTGGCAAGGGCATTTTGTGCAGTGCGGCATTGGCTTTCATTATGGATTGGCGTATTTTTGCCATTGCATTTGGGCTGTTTGTGATCATTTTCCTGCTGACCAAGCTGGTTTCCCTCGGTTCGATCGTTGCGGCGACCGCTTTTGCGATTCTGTTTGCTGTATTTTTTGCGGACAAGCCGCTGGTGTGGGGCGCAGGCGTGTTTATGGCTGCGCTGGCAATTTTTATGCACCGAGGAAATATCGGGCGTTTGATCCGTGGCGAGGAACGGAAAACGCACCTACATAAATCCAAAAACAAGGAGTAAGCTATGAAAATACTGGTAGCCGGCAGTGGCGGCTGGGGCACTGCTTTGGCACTTGTGCTGCTGAAAAACGGCAATGAGGTAACGCTCTGGTCTTACTGCCAAGAAGAGAGCGATCAGCTCAAGGCAACGAGAAATAATCCGTTTCTGCCCGATGCCGAAATTCCGCAGCAGATGGAATTCACAGCAGATTTCTCCTGCGCAAAGCAGGCGGATATGCTGGTTTTTGCAACGCCGTCATTTGCGGTGCGCTCCACGGCAAGAGACTTTGCTCCGTATTTGAAAGAGGATGTGATCTTGGTCTCCGTGACAAAGGGCATCGAAAACGGCACGGGCAATCGCATGAGCGAGATCATTGAGCAGGAGACGGGCAAGAGAGTTGTTGCGCTTTCGGGTCCCTCTCACGCAGAAGAAGTCAGCCGTGAGATCCCCACGGGTGTCGTTGTTGCCTGCGCCGATCGAGCATTGGCGGAAAAGGTGCAAAGCGCTTTTGTTTGCGACCGCCTGCGTGTGTATACCTGCCCCGACGTGATCGGTGTCGAACTGGGCGCAGCACATAAAAATGTCATCGCACTGTGCGCAGGTGTCTGTGACGGCATGGGCTACGGCGATAATACCAAGGCGCTTTTGATGACCCGAGGCTTGGCAGAGGTCGCAAGACTTGGCATGGCTCTGGGCGCAAAGCGTGAGACCTTCGCAGGGCTTGCAGGTGTGGGCGATCTGATCGTGACGTGCACCTCCATGCACTCCCGTAACCGCCGTGCAGGCATTTTGATCGGACAGGGCAAGAGCGTGGACGAGGCAATGAAAGAGGTCGGCGCTGTGGTCGAGGGCTACTATGCGGCAAAATCTGCTTGGGAGCTTGCGCAGAAGAACGGTGTCGATATGCCGATCACGCAAGCTGCCTATGAGGTTCTTTATTGCGGCAAGGATCCTGTCCAATCGCTCAATCGCTTGATGAAGCGGCAAAGTATTTCGGAAGTTGAGGGCGCAGAATGGGCAAGATAAAAGAGAAAAAAGAGCTGCTGCGCAGTTTGAAATTTTTGTTGTTCTCCATTTCCGCAGGCGTGGTTCAGATCGTTTCCTTCACGCTTTTGTACGAGGTTGTGGGACTGGAGGAATGGGTGAGCTATCTTGTTGCGCTGTGTCTGTCGGTTTTGTGGAATTTCACATTTAACCGCCGCTATACCTTCCAATCTGCGAATAATGTTCCGATCGCAATGCTGCTGGTTGCGTTGTTCTATGTGGTTTTTACACCTGCATCGACATGGCTGGAGAGATTTTTGACCGAAACGCACGGTTGGAACGCATACATTGTGACATTGATCAATATGGTGCTGAACTTGGTGCTGGAGTTTCCGTACCAGCGCTTTGTGGTTTTCCGCAACAGCATCGATACCAATCAAATTGCGAACAAAAACGGCTGAGCCAGCGCTCAGCCGTTCGCTATTTTGTTAAAATTCCGATTTATACTTATACTAATTCTTAATAAAACGATTGAATCGTTTTATTGTCCCTCTGCGAGCGGACGGCGTCGTAGACGCCAAGAATGTTGTCAATACTTTTCTTGCCGCCACAGGCGGTGCAGGATATTCATCCTGCAATAAAATGATTTCTAAATCATTTTATCAAGAAACAGTATTATGTGCTTTCGTTGACGACACGGCAGGCGGAAATGCCGTAATATTCCATGCAGGCAGCGGCTTGCGCATCGATCCTCTCGCCACAGACGAGGATCGGAATCGCAGGCGGACAGGTGATGCTTGGTGCAGCAAGTATTTTTCCGATGCAATCCTTCAGCGCAAGCTCGCAGCTCGGTGAAAACAGCGCTTCGTGCATGGACATACACCTGCTCGGCTTCGGCACTGTCGGCGGCTGCTGCGTGATCGGCTGCCTTCTCTCGATGGAAAGTAACGCCTGCTCCAAGCGTATAAGCTCCTGTGGCGAAATCTCCGGCGTGAGCATCATCACAACAAAATCCGGGTCAGAAAATTCGCAGACGATATCCTGCGTTTGCAAAATATTGGCAATTTCATCTCCGGTATAACCATAGCTTTTCGTCGCAAGGGTCAATTTCAGCGCCTCATCGCCGCAAAGCGTCCAGCCGTGAAAGCGCAAGCGTTCTTTCAGCTGACCAAGCGCAGCGGAAAAATCTGCAAGTTGTGTGCAATAGCCGTCTGCCAAATAACGATTTGCAGCATCGAGCGATTGCAGAATCAAATATGAGGGACTTGTGCTTGCAAACAGCGACATGGCAAGCTCGGCTTGATCAAGAAGCAGCTTCGGTGCCGATTTTGCAATGTGCAGATAAGCGCCGCCCGTCAGCACGGGCAAGGTCTTATGTGCAGAGTCGCAGCACAGATCAGCGCCCAAATCGATCGGATGTTTGCCCGAAAAATGCAAATATGCGCCGTGCGCATTGTCTACCAAAAGCAGCGTGCCGAATTTTCGGCAGACACGAGAAATCTCTGCAATGTCCGAAATATTGCCCAAATAGTCGGGGCTTGTGAGATAGACAGCCGTCACGGACTCACCGCTGGATAAGACCTGCTCCAAATATTCGGCAGAAATATCGCAGGAAATAACAGTATTTGACGTTTCGGAAAACAGCCATTGCACCTCAAACTGCAAAAGTGCAGCCGCTGTCATAAACGTCTTGTGCGCATTGCGCATGGCAAGAATGCGAGGGCGTTTTCCCTCTGCCTTGGCATAGAGCGTTGCCAAATACAGCATCGCACGGATCGAAAGAGACGAGCCCTCGGTAGAATAGAGGGTCTTTGCTGTGCCGAACAGGGAAGCGGCGTTTTCTTCGCTTTGGCGAATGATTCCCTGCGCATGGTACAAAACATCGGCACCCTCAATTTCTGTCAAATCGAGCTGCTCCACGCCCAAAATGCCCGAGCCTTTATGCCCGGGCATGTGAAGTCGCAGTGCTTTGCGATCGGCGTATTTCTTTATAAAGTCAATGATCGGTGTTTTCATTCGTCCAAGGCTTTCGCTGCTTCGAGCATGATGGCGCATTCCATACGCTTGCGGAACAACTCGCAGCCGTATTGGTAAATGCCCGTAATCTTGCCCGTGGCGTGGTAGGCATTTGCCGCACAGCCACCGGAGCAATAGAGCTTTGCCCAGCAATCGTGACATTCCGGACGGGAATAGACGTTGCAGGCGGCAAATTCATCCTGAATTTCATGGTTGCTGACACCATGGAAAACATCTCCGAGCTTAAAACGCTCTTCTCCGACGAATTGATGGCACGGATACAAATCGCCCCAAGGCGTCACTGCCATATATTCTGTGCCAGAGCCGCAGCCCGAAACACGCTTGTAGATGCAAGGACCGCCCTTGAGGTCGATCATATAGTGGTAGAAAGTGAAGGGTTTTCCCTCACGGTGGCGCTTGAGCATCAACTGCGCAAGCGCCTCATACTGCTGCAAAACGATCGGAAGATCCTCCTGCGTCAGAGCTGACGGAGAATCGGGCGCACAGACCACAGGCTCCATGCTCAGTTCTGTGAAGCCAAGAGAGAGCATCTGTTCAATGTCCTTCAAAAAGTCCGGATTTGCGTGCGTAAAAGTGCCACGCATATAATAATTCCGACCCTCACGAGCTTTTACGAGCTTTTGGAACTTCGGAACGATGCGATCCCAGCTTCCCTTGCCTGCGTAATCGACACGGAAGCGATCGTGAATTTCTTTACGACCGTCGAGGCTCAAAACCACGTTGTGCATCTCGCGGTTGGCAAAATCGATCACATCATCATCGATCAGCACACCGTTTGTGGTCAATGTGAAACGGAAATTCTTGCCGCATTCCTTCTCGCGCTCACGAGCGTAAGCGACAAGCTGCTTCACCACGTCAAAGTTCATCAGCGGTTCGCCGCCGAAGAAATCGACCTCAAGATTTCGCCTTGTGCCGGAATTTTCGATCAGGAAATCCAACGCACGCTTGCCGACCTCAAAGCTCATGATGGCACGTTCGCCCTGATATTCGCCTTGACTTGCGAAGCAGTAGGAGCAATTGAGGTTGCAGGTGTGCGCAACGTGCAGACAAAGCGCCTTAATTACGCCGGCGGTCTTCTGCTTCAGCGTGCCTGCCATGGGCGCAAAGGTGTCGGGAGAAAACAGCTTTCCGTTTTCCTTCAAATCTTCGATCTGCGTAAAGCATTCTTGTACTTCTTCCGTGGTTACGTGGTCATATTTTGCCAAAATCTCATCAAGAATCTGAGTTTGCGACTTGTTTTCGTACATTTCGATGATGTCATACGCCACCTCGTCCACCACATGAACCGAGCCGGAGCAGATATCAAGCACAATATTCAAACCGCCGAGTTTATAACAATGTATCATCGTGTCACTTCTTTCTTCGCAAAAAATGCCGCCAATTGGCGGCATTTCTTTCTTATTTCTCCTGCTTGTTCTCGCACTGCTGATTTGCAATGCCGCAGCTGGTCTTGCAAGCGGACTGGCAAGAGGTCTGGCACTCACCGCAGCCGCCCTTCTTTGCGCTCTCGCAAAGATTCTTGGTTTCCAAAGTCTTAATCATCATATCTTGAACCCTCCAAAAGTTTTAGAATTTCATTTATTATATCATGACAGACCGCATAAGTCAATCGGCAACATGGATATTTTATCCGATTTTTGTCAAGCCGGCGTCGATGAGCTTTTGCAGCGAGAGCAAAATGCCGAGCTTGGCATGGTACCACGTCAAGCCACCCTGGAAATAGACCGCATACGGCGGACGGATGGGACCGTCGGCGGAAAGTTCGATGGACGAGCCCTGCACGAAGGCACCGGCTGCCATGATGACCTCACTTTCGTAACCGGGCATTGCCCACGGCAAGGGGTCAGCGTAGGAATCCACGGGCGCAGCCATTTGAATGCCCTTACAGAAGGCAATCATGCCTTCACGAGAGCCAAGCTCCACGGCTTGAATAATGTCGTGACGGGATTCGGTGCCGTTCGGAATAACATGGAAGCCCAAACGCTCGTACAGATTTGCCGCAAAAATTGCGCCCTTTAATGCGCCGGCAACCACCGTCGGCGCCAAGAAAAAGCCCTGATAAAATGCAGGCATCAAGCCCAAATTTGCACCGACCTCCTGACCTAAGCCAGGAGCGCTCAGGCGATAGGCACAGCGGTTGACATAATCTTTCTTGCCGCAGATATAGCCGCCAATCGGCGCCAAGCCGCCACCGGGGTTTTTGATCAGCGAGCCGACCACGAGATCGGCACCGACATCGCTCGGCTCGATCGTTTCGACAAATTCGCCGTAGCAGTTGTCCACCATGCAGATGATATCGGGCTTCAGCTCCTTCAAAAAGGCGATCAGCTCACCGATCTGCTTGACAGAAAAGGTGGGTCTTGTTGCGTAGCCCTTGCTGCGCTGAATGGTTGCCATTTTGGTTTTCTCGTTCACGCTGGCACGAATGGCATCGTAGTCGATCGAGCCATCGGGCTTCAAATCTGCCTGACGATAGGAAACACCGTATTCTTTTAACGAGCAGGTGGACGGACGAATGCCGATGACCTCCTCGAGTGTGTCGTACGGCGCACCGACCGGGGACAAAAGCTCGTCACCCGGCAGCAAATTTGCAGAAAGCGCAACCGTCAGCGCGTGTGTGCCGCAGGTGATCTGCGGTCGGACCAAAGCCGACTCGGTGTGGAAGGTGTCGGCATACACACGCTCTAAATTATCTCTGCCGACATCGTCATAGCCGTAGCCTGTCGTTGCCGCAAAGCAGGAAGCACCGACACGGTTTTTCTGCATTGCCGCAAGCACCTTTGCCTGGTTGAACTCCGCAACGGCATCCACTTTTTCAAAACGCTCCTTCAGCTCCAGCAAAACGCTTTCGCCGTATTGATAAACCTCGGATGAAACGCCGAGCTTTTCATACATTTGAATCATATTTTCTCTCCTTGCACAGGCAATGCCTGATAAATATCACTGAAAATTAATTATAAAGACTACCGTGGATTTTGTCAACAATCCCTGCCTCTTTTTTTCCCACCAAAATATCATAAACGCTAAATTCCGATTGATCGGGCAGGATGAATGAGTAAAGATGAATGATGAAGGAGTGGCAATCAATCGGTCAGTGTGTTTCCGGGTCATTCTACCGAATGCTACGAGCCTGCTGCGTTTGTTGCATTCGGTATACCTGCTGCGGCAGGCATGAGCGCAGCGAAGAATCTTGTTGGCAGTACGTCAATTTTACAATTTTGTTGCTTTCGATAAGATTCTTCGGTTTTTGCGCCCCTCAGAATGACAAATTACGGAAGCACAACTATTTTTTCATCTTTCATCATTACTCTTTACTCTCACCGATAAATCGGAATTTGGCGATCACTGTGTTACTCAAAGCTTGGGGAAATGGTGATGCTTTTATAACAACTTATCAAGGATGGTTAGAATGTGGAGGGAAAATGATACTTTTTTGTTTTTCGCACTTGTAATTTTATGGGATATAATATATAATAAGATTGCATCTATAAAATGAAAAGGAGAAAAGCTTATGCACAAAAAGATTCTTAGCATGATTCTTGCAATCGCAATGCTCGTTTCCATGTTTGCAGGAATCGCCGTGACCGCATCCGCTGCGAATGTCAACGACGTCTTTACGAAGATTACCTCGATCGACGAGCTGACCACCGGCGAATATTTGGTCGTCGGCGCAACAACTACCGGCAGTTATACCGCAAATGCAGGCGCAATGATCACCAGCAATGCCGGTTTCATGTCCTACGCTACCCCCACCATCTCAGATGGCGAGATCGTCTATGATGGCGAAACCATCCCTGCAACTGCAATCTGGACCGTCACCAAAAATGAAGACGGCACCTACACCATCGCTGACAATGCAGGTCTCTACCTCGGCAACTCCAGCGATACCAAGAACAAGGCATATGTCGCCGAGACCGCTGAGGCTCTGACGATCGCATCCGGTGCGGAAACCGTAGCGGACAGCTTCACTGTCAGCCGTGCTTCCGGTACTTATTTGTATCTGAACTGGAACTACAACAGCGGCAATCCCCGTTTCGCATTCTACAATGCGCAGAACAACACCAGCGTTATGTGCGCTTACCTGAGCTTCTATAAGCTCGGCGCAAGCTCCTGCAACCATGCAGATGCCACCAGCGAAATCACCACTGCGGCAACCTGCATCGCAGAGGGCGTTCTTACATGGTCCTGCTCCTGCGGCAAGACTTGGACAGAAGCAATTCCTGTGACCAGCCACAATTATGTGAACGGTACTTGCTCCGTCTGCGGCGATACTCAGCCCACCGGTACGGAGTACACTCTGATCACTATGGACACTGTTGCAGCAGGCAAGTACATCATTGCCTCCACCAGAAAGTCCTCTTACGAAACTCTATATCCCGCAACTGCAAGCATCTCCAACGACTGGACCGTTTCCGATACGGCTGTGACCGCAAATAACGATGTGATCGTTGCAGGTCAGTTGCCTGCCGATGCACAGATCTTCACCTTTATCGGCAACAACACCGACGGCTTTGCTATCGGCTGCGAGCTTGACGGTGCAATGCAGTACCTCGGCTACACGAGCACGAGCGCAAACAGAACTCTCGCTTTGGGCGCAGATTATGCAAACATTCTGTGGACCGTGATCGAGGACAAAGATGGTGGCTTTGCTCTGTCTTCTGCTTTTGACGGAGGCAACTATGTCATCTCCGACAACTCCGATACCGTAACCTCTCTGCGCGGCTACAAGTCCGGCACCGTCTACACCGGCATCTACCTGTTTAAGGAAGCTGCTCAGGAAGGTGAATGCGCACACGGCGAGACTGAGATCAAGAACGCCGTTGCAGCAACCTGCACCGCAGCAGGTTACTCCGGCGATACCTACTGCGCACTTTGCTCTGCGTTTATTGCAAGCGGCGTTGAAGTCGCTGCACTCGGTCACAGCTATGTCAGCGGTGTCTGCTCTCGTTGCGGCGATGTTCAGACCGGCGCTTCTGTTTCCTACGGCTTGGTTTCCGCAGATACCGCTGTGGCAGGTCAGTACATCATCGGCGCTGTCCGTGACGGCGCTTATCCTGCAATCTATCCGGCAACCGCTGCTGTCAGCGCTGACTGGACGGTTTCCGATATCGCTGTGACCGCAAACAATGGCATCATCAGCAGCAGCGATCTGCCTGCCGATGCACAGATCGTTACTCTCAGCGGCAACAACACCAACGGCTTCACCATCGGCTTTGAGGTTGACGGTGTCATGCAGTATTTGGGCTACACCGATGCAACAACTAATAGAAAGCTGGCTCTGAGCGCAGATTATGCAAATATTCTGTGGACCGTGACCGAAGATGCTGACGGCGATATCGCTCTGTCCTGCGTCAATGAGACTTACGTCATTTCTCAGAACTCCACGGGTGCAACCGCGCTGCGTGCTTATGCAAGTGGCAAGATCTACGACGGCATCTATCTGTTCAGAGCCGGCGCAGAGGCTGCTGCCTGCACGCATAAGAGCACCGAGGTCAGAGACGCTGTTGCTGCAACCTGCACCGAAGCAGGCTACTCCGGCGATATCTACTGCACCATCTGCTCCGAGCTCGTCGAAAAGGGCAGCGAGATTGCTGCACTCGGTCATAACTACGTTGACGGCGTTTGCTCCGTATGTGCTTCTACCACCTATGGCTTGATCAACATCAACAATGTTACCGAAGGCAACTATATTATCGCTTCCACCAGAAAGTCTACCTACGCAACCCTCTATCCTGCAACTGCAACCGTTTCCGGCGACTGGACCGTTTCTAATACGGCTGTCAGCGCAACGAATGATGTCATTGCCTCCGCTCAGCTGCCTGCTGATGCACAGGTATTTGTATTCAGCGGCAACAACACCGACGGTTTCACCATCGGCTGTGAGATCGACGGCGTGATGCAGTATTTGGGCTACACTGACGCAACTGCAAGCAGAGCACTTGCTCTGAGCGCAGACTATGCAAATGTTCTGTGGACCGTGATCGAGGATACCGATGGCGGCTTCGCACTTGCTTCCGCAATTGATGGCGGCAGCTATGTCATCTCTGATAACTCCGATTCCGCTACCTCTCTGCGTGGCTACAAGACCGGCACGGTTTACACCGGTATTTATCTCTTCAGAGCAGGCGCTGAAGTCACTGAGCCTGAGTATCAGCCGGATAATAATCTGCTCTTCACGATGAATATTTCTGCCGGCGCAGAAATGACCGTTACATACAACATCATGGGTACTGCTGTCAACTCCTATGCAGACTTCTATCTGGAAGTTAAGAAGGACGTTGCAGGCGGTGATCCCATCACCACCGTCTACGGCGTTAGCGGCGATCGTGAGGCTATGACGACCAAGATCAACCCCGTAACAGGCGAAGCCGTGATGTACCAAGTTACTTACAAGGGCATCAATGCAAAGGAAATGGGCGATAACTTCTCCACCACACTTTACGCAGTGGCAGAGGACGGTACCGTTTACTGCGGTAAGACTGTCGTTGACTCCATCAAGAGCTTCCTGCTTGGCAAGATCGATGCTTCAACCTCCAGCGCAGAGCTCAAGACCATGGCAGTCGATATGCTCAAGTACGGTGCAGCCGCACAGGTTCGTTTGGGCTACAACACCGAGAATTTGGTGACTGCTGACTTGACAAGAGCACAGCTTGCTTACGCAACGAAGACGATCCCCGAGGCTGTCAACTATGCAGCTTCTACCGGTACCGGCGCAGACGTAAACACCAACATCACTGTTACTTCCAGAGTACAGCTGAACCTGTCCTGCGTCTACACCACCGCTACTGACCCGAATGCTATCACGTGTGTTGTTACAGACAGCAAGGGTAATGTTCTTGCAGAGATTGCAGCCACCAACAAGGGCGGCATTATGTTCTCCGCAATTTATGAGAACGTCGGCGCAAAGCAGATGCGTGATGTGATCAAGGCGACCTTCTATGAAGGCGAAACCGCCATTTCCAAGACCGTTTCTTGGAGTGTTGAGAGCTATGTTGCTCAGGTTCGTGCAAAGACCAATGTTGCAGAGGATGAGCTGAACATGGTCAACGCAATGCTCACCTACGGCGATGCGGTTGCAGCTTACATGGAAAGCTTAGCTTAAATTGAATTCAAAAGCTGAGGTCATTTGACCTCAGCTTTTTTATGGTGTATTTCCGGAGAATTCCTTGCACAACGGGCGCAGGGGGCAGCTTTCGCATTGTGGCTTTCGTGCGGTGCAGATGTCACGACCGAACAAGACGATGCGGTGACAAAAATCGGAGCTTTCTTCCGGCGGAAGGATTGCACGGAGCTGCATTTCGACTTTTTCGGGGTCCTTCCCTTCGGCAAGCCCCAAACGGTTGCAAATTCGGATGCAATGCGTATCGCAAACGACTGCAGGCTGTCCGTAAATATCGCCAAGCAGCAAATTTGCGGTTTTTCTTCCGACACCGGGCAGTTTTAGAAGCTCCTGCATCGAGTCGGGGACTTTTCTGTCATACTTTTCACGCAGCATTTGGCAAGCCAAAACAATATCCTTTGCCTTTTGACGGTAAAAACCGCAGGAATGGACATATTTTTCGACCTCGGCAACGTCCGCCTCCGCAAAAGCATCCAAGCTGTCAAAACGTGCGAACAATGCAGGCGTGATTAGGTTGACCCGAGCGTCCGTGCATTGCGCCGAAAGTCGTACGGCGATCATCAATTCGTAGTCCTTGCCGTATTGCAGGGCGCAAAGTGCGTCGGGATAGCGTTCTTTCAAGACGGAAATGATTTGATGTACCATGGTTCCACCACCTTTGCAGGTATTATATCATAAAACTTCGCTGTTGGGAATTGTCTTTTTTTTTCGGTTTTGATATAATCATGAAAAAAGGAGGCTGAAGCTATGACATGGGAGGAATTGTTGCAGGAGGAATTCTCTGCGCCGTATTATCGGGTTTTGCGTGAGCAGGTGCGTTTGGCAAGAGCCAATTCGGCGGTTTATCCGTCCGAGGAACGGGAGCTTTATGCCCTAAAGATGACACCGCCTGAAAAGGTGCGTGTGGTGATCTTGGGACAGGACCCGTATCATGGGGCGCATCAGGCGATGGGTTTGGCATTTTCTGTGGAACAGGGGACTGATTATCCTCCTTCGCTGCGCAATATTTTTCAGGAATTGAAAGATGATGTGGGCGCTCAGACGTGTCACGGGGATCTGAGTGCATGGGCAAAACAGGGCGTTTTGCTGCTCAACACGGTTTTGACGGTGGAAGAAGGGAAAGCCAACAGCCATGCCGAATGGGGCTGGCAGCGTTTTACCGATGCGGTGATCGCTGCAACCAACCGTCTGCCACAGCCGATCGTGTTTGTGCTTTGGGGTGCGCAGGCGCAGAAGAAAACGGTGCTGATCAGCCAAGCTGCCGAGCGCCTGATTTTGAAAGCGCCGCATCCAAGTCCTCTGTCAGCCTACCGTGGATTTTTCGGAAGCAAGCCGTTTTCCAAGATCAATGCCTATCTTCTCTCGCAAGGACAGACGCCGATCGATTGGAATATTCTTCCGTGAACTGATTTTGGAATTTTTGGCATGATTTTTGTGGACATGCCTATCGATCTATGTTATTATGAAACTATAATAAAGTGAATGGAGGAACTTCTATGAAGAAACGTTGGTTATCCGTTCTTTTGGTGCTTGCGATGCTTATCGGGCTGCTTCCGGCGTTTGCCGTGACGAGCGAGGCTGCGATCAGCACAAGCACCGAGGAGATCGATGCACTGTTTTCGGCTCGTTCCGAGGGACAGCATCCGAGAGTGCTTGCAAATGAGGACGATTTTGCCCGCATTCGCAAGCTCGTGCAGACGGACGATTATATGAAGGTCACCTATGCAAGATTGTATGAATATTGCCTTCTGCAGCTCGATGAGCCTGTGAGTGTTTATGAAATTACTGACGGTGTGCGCCTTTTAAACGTTTCCAGAACGGCAAGTCAGCGCATCGTATGGATGGCAATGCTCTATCAGATCAACGGTGAACGCAGATTTGCTGACCGTGCAATTGACGAATTGATGGCGGTATGTACCTTCTCCGATTGGCATCCCAGCCACTATCTCGATGTCGGTCAGATGACATACGGCGTGGGCTTGGGCTATGACTGGCTGTATCATGAGCTGACGGCAGCACAGCGCACCACGATTGCCGATGCGATCTATAATTATGCGGTTGCTACCTCCCCGGGACAGTGGTACAAGACTTTGACCTCCAACTGGAATATGTGGTGCCATGGCGGCGTTGCTGTCGGTGCGTGTGCCATTTATGAGGAATATCCGACCGAGTGCGGCGAGTTTTTGCGCGATGCTGTGACGGATATCCAAAAATCCTTGGAGGTCTTTGCACCGATGGGTGCATATCCCGAGGGTCCCGGCTATTCTCAGATCGGAACGCTCTTTTCTGTGATTTTCTTTGAAGCGCTGAGCAGCGTCTTGGGTACGGATTTCGGCCTTTCGGACATAGAGGGCTTTTCCGAAGCGGGAAAATATCTGCTCGGCATGACAGGGAACTGCAATACTTTCAACTTCGGTGACGGCAGTGATGCGATTTTGGATAATGCCGCACTGCATTGGTTTGCAAAGCGTTATAATATGCCCGAACTTTCGGTTTATCAGCGCAGCGTGCAGACACTGACGAGCGATAAGCATTTTGAGCTGCTTTGGTACGATCCCGAGCTTGTTAAGGATGTCAAATTGGAGGATCGTCAGCTCGATTATTTGATGTACTCTGATGAAAATCAGTCTGTCGCTTCCTTTAGAAGCGAAGTGGGCGATCCAAATCAGATCTATGCTGCCATCAAGGCAGGCTATAACAGTACCAGCCATGCAGATATGGACATCGGCACCTTTGTCATGGAGGCAATGGGCGAGTCCTGGTTCTTTGACTTCGGCTCTGACAATTACGGTCTACCCGGCTACGGTACCTTCACCAACAACATGTATGCCGAAACGATCGGGCGCTGGAAATATTACCGCAAACGCACTGAGGGACACAATACCATTCTCATAAACCCCAGCGAGCTGGGCGGTCAGAAATCGACCGCAAGAAGCCAGATTACGGGTTATGTCAGCGGCTTTGACGGCGGCTACGCAACGGTTGACATGCTTGATGCTTATGAAAACTACGGTGCAACGTCTGCAAAACGCGGCTTGGTTCTCTTTGACAACCGTTCGAGAGTCCTTGTGCGTGATGAATTGACCTGCTCTTCTGCCTCTGAGCTTTACTGGTTTGCCCACACGAGGGCGGAAATTTCAATTTCCGAGGACGGCAAGACTGCCGAGCTGACGCAAAACGGCAAAACGCTGCTGGCGCAGATCGCCCAACCGAGCAACGCCGTCTTCACCGTGATGGATGCAGTGCCGCTGCCGACCTCTCCGGAATCCCATGCGGATGAATATGACCGTGGCAATGCACAAAAGCTCGTCATCCATCTGACCGATGTTACCTCGGTCAATATTTCGGTCGTTTTCACTCCGATTTTAGAAGATAGCGATCGAGAGAAAACACTTCCCGATGTGGAGCTTTCTTCTTTCTCATCTTTGGTCAATGCGTATGATCCGTCAATGACCCTGACGGCTAATTCCGAGGGCGTATATGAGATCTATAATGCAGAACAGCTTCATCTGTTTGCTCAGATGGTGACCTCCGGCACGACCTTCGCAGGCAAGACCGTCCGCTTGATGAATGATATCGATCTGAAATTCCGCAGCTTCAATCCGATCGGCGGTGACGGCACGAATAACCATTTCAAGGGCACGTTTGACGGAAATTGCCATACGGTCAAGAATCTGTGCATTTTCAAACCCGGTGTCACACATGTTGGTCTTTTCGGCAAGTGCGACAGCGCAACCATTCGCAATGTTGGCATTGAAAACGGTATTATTTTCGGCGGTCAGAGAACGGCAGGCATTGCCGGACTTGGTTATAACACGACCATCGAGGGCTGCTTTAACAAGGCAGATATTATTGCAAACGGCAACCATGTCGGCGGCATCGTCGGTCAGTTCGGAGGCACGTCGGCGGTCAGAAATTGCTATAACAACGCCAATGTTCGCAATTCCAAGGGCGTTTCCGGTGGTGTGATCGGCTATATTTCCAGCGGCTCGACCATTGATGTGGAAAGCTCTTATCATGTCGGCAAGCTGACGGATTCTGCCAATCGATGCGGCTTGATCGGCTTCTATAACACCGCAGATACCTCTTTGTATCTCAAGAAAATTAACGTGACAAACTGCTTTGCCACAACTGCCCTGAAGGCGGCAGAAATGCTCGAGCTTGCGGACATCGAAACCTATACAAACAGCGCACAGGTCGAAAGCAATGTGCTGATCGGCTCTGCAATCAAGCTTGGAAGTGCTTATATTGATGACTGCGAGTGGGAAAATGACGGTTATCCCGTATTTTCTTGGCAGTGCGATACCGTTTTGCCGTCTGACCTGAAGCTCAGCACGGCGGCAGAGCTTCGCTTGCTGTCGTATACCGTCAACAGCGGCTTAGACGATTTTGCAGGCAAGACGGTTTCTCTGACGCAGAATATCGACCTAAAATCTCGTGAGTGGATCCCTATTGGCGGTAACACCACAGGAGAAAGTGTAGGCAAAGCGTTCAGAGGCACCTTCGACGGTCAAGGCTACGCAGTGTGCAATTTGAGAATTTCCACAAAGAGCTATTATATCGGCTTCTTCGGTGCTGTCAATGCTACGATTCTCAATTTCGGCATCGAAAGCGGCTCAATCACAGCACAGGACAAGGTCGGTGCCATTGCAGGCTATTTTGCAGGCACGATGCGCAGCTGCTATAACCGTGCATCGATCAATGCCTATAACTTTGCAGGCGGCTTGATCGGCATGTCGGGTAAATGCACGATCACCGACTGCTTCAACAATGCCGATATTACCTCAAAATACATGATCGGCGGCATCATCGGCTATTGCTCCAGCGGTGCGGCAGGCTCGAGCCTGACCAACTGCTATAATGCAGGCACGCTCAGCGGTACGGACATTGGCGGTGTTGTCGGCACGGTCAATGCCGCAGTGACCAACATTGCCGTGAACAATTGCTATGCCTTGGACGATACTGCATTGGTCTTTACCGAAAGCGGCTGCGCAGTGACAGGCGGCGGCAATTTAAGTGCAGCCAACTTAAAGGCAGGCGCCTCCTCCTTGGGCACTGCTTATCATATCGATTCGCTCCGTCCGCAAAATGACGGATACCCCATTTTGAATGTCACACTTTATCATTTCTCCGACACGCCGACTTTGACCTCTGATGCAAACGGCGTGTATTGGATCGAAAATGCCGAGCAGCTGCGCACCTTGTCCCATATGGTCAACGTGCAGGGAGAGGATTTTTCAGGCAGCACCGTCAAGCTCAAGGCGGATATCGACCTTGAGAACAAGGAATGGATCCCCATCGGCGGAAATTCGCAAAGCGACAGCACCACAAAGGGACCCTTCCGTGGTACATTTGATGGTTGCGGACACACGATCAGCAATCTTTGCATCACCTCGGGTAACTGGTTTGTCGGCTTGTTTGGTTTGGTCAACGGGGCTAAAATCCAAAATGTCGGCATCGAAAGCGGCATGGTCATCGGCGCACAAAAGGTTGCAGGCTTGGTTGGCTGTGCGCAGGCAACAAAAATCTACAACTGCTATAATAAGGCAAATATCAGCGGCAGCAGCATCGTCGGCGGCATCGTTGGCATGGGCAATTCAAGCAATGTTGTGATTGAAAGCTGCTACAACACAGGCAGTGTCGGCGCAGTTTATACCGTTGCGGGCATTGTTGGTTATTTTGCCAGCGGAAGCAAAAACGCTTCGGTTGCCAATTGCTATAACACAGGCGCACAGAGCAGCGGTATCATCGGCGTGGTAAATGCTGCAGCTACCGTTACGATGGAGAACTGTTACACGCTCGACACGGTTGCACTGGTCGAGGAGGCAAACGCATTGACCAGCACCAACTGCGCTCAGGTTACAGCTGCAACCCTTCGCACTTATACTTCGCAGCTCGGCGCTGCCTTTGCGGAGGACTACTTGGTGCAAAACAGTATGTATCCTGTTCTCTCATGGCAGAATCACGCCTGCGCAACGAGCTTGACCTTGAAAGACGGCGTTTATCTCATCGGGACAGCTGATGAGCTGCGCTTGCTGTCTTATTTGGTCAGAAAGGGCAACAATTTCTCCGGCAAAAAATTTGCTCTGACTGCTGATATCGACCTCGAGGGCAAGAATTTCCTTCCCATCGGCGGCTATGATGAATCCAAATCCTATTTATTTAAGGGCGACTTTGATGGCAGAGGCTATCGCATTCACAATCTGTCAATTTTCAATCCCTTGATCGGGCACAATGCCTTGTTTGGCTTGGTCTATGGCTCCACGATTGAGAACCTCGGCATCGAAAGCGGCGTGATCTGCAGCACTGAGAAGGTGGCTGCTCTTGCCGGCACTGCTACGAATGTCGTGATTCGCTCCTGCTACAGCAAGGCAACCGTCTACGGTTGGTCCTGTAGCGGCAGCATGGTTGCAATGCTCGGTGGCGCGAATTGCTTGATCGAGAATTGCTATAACACCGGTTGGGTCACGGCAAGATACGAGGGAAATCTGACCGCTGCGATCGTTGGCTATTGCTCCAGCAGCACCAAAGATGCTTCGATCGTCAACTGCTATAATGTCGGAAACCGCTATGCAATTTTGGGCAATACCAACGCTTCTGCTACCGGCATCACCGCAACCAACTGCTACAGCGTCGGAACTCTCAAGCTGCACAGAAATACATCGCTTACACTCAATGCCTGTACGCAGGTATCTCATGACACCATGAGAGGCTATGCTTCTGTCTTGGGTGAAGCGTTTGATGATGACAAGAACAACATCAACCATGGCTATCCCGTTTTGGCTTGGGAGAGCGGAAAAGTTTGCTTCCACGAATATTCGACATCCTCCGACGGAAGCAGCACCCACTCGACCGTCTGCGCTCGCTGCGGCGAAACCACCACGCAGGCGCACACTTGGGACGCCGGCACACAGACCGCTGCACCGACCTGCACTCAGCAGGGCAGCAAGCTCTATACCTGCACCGTCTGTGCACAGACAAAGACAGAATCTATCGGTGCAATCGGACATGCTGAGGTCATTGACAAGGCAGTTAGCCCGACTTGTACGGCAACAGGTTTGACCGAGGGTAAGCATTGTTCTGTCTGTAACGCAGTTTTGGTTGCGCAAACCGTTGTTCAGGCGAATGGACATACAGAGGTCATCGACAAGGCAGTTAGCCCGACTTGTACGGCAACAGGCTTGACCGAGGGTAAGCATTGTTCTGTCTGCAACGCAGTTTTGGTTGCGCAAACCGTTGTTCAGGCGAATGGACATACAGAGGTCATCGACAAGGCGGTTAGTCCGACTTGTACGGCAACAGGTTTGACCGAGGGTAAGCACTGCTCCGTTTGTAACGAAATTTTGGCCGCACAGACCGTTGTTCCTGCGACCGGTCATACTTATGATCAAGGTGTTGTCACAATAGAACCAACCTGCACTGCCGAGGGCGTAAAGACCTTCACCTGTCACTGCGGCGAGAGCTACACCGAAGCACTTGCAATCATTTCGCATACGCTGACGCACTATCCTGAAGTTGCTCCGACTTGTACCGAAAACGGCTGCAGCGCATATTATGAGTGCAGTGAATGTCTAAAAACCTTCTTAGATGAGGCTTGCGAATATCCTCTGCCGAAGGAATATATGACCATTGCGGCACTTGGACATACTGAGGTTATTGACAACGCCGTTGCTCCGACTTGCACCGAAACAGGTCTGACCGAGGGTAAACACTGCTCTGTCTGTAACGAAATTCTTGTTGCACAGACCATCATCGAAGCCAACGGTCACACCGAAGTCATCGATAATGCCGTTGCTCCGACTTGTACCGAAACAGGTCTGACCGAGGGTAAACACTGCTCTGTCTGTAACGAAATTCTCGTTGCACAGACCATCATCGAAGCCAACGGTCACACCGAAGTCATCGATAACGCTGTAGCCCCCACTTGCACTGAAACAGGTCTGACCGAGGGTAAACACTGCTCTGTCTGCGGCGAAGTTTTGGTTGCACAGACCATCATCGAAGCCAACGGTCACACCGAAGTCATCGATAATGCCGTTGCTCCGACTTGCACTGAAACAGGTCTGACCGAGGGTAAACACTGCTCTGTCTGTAACGAAATTCTCGTAGCGCGCGGCATCCTTGACGCGCTCGGGCACACCGAGGTCATCGACAACGCAGTTGCTCCCACTTGCACCGAAACAGGTTTGACCGAGGGGAAACACTGCTCTGTCTGTAACGAAATTCTCGTTGCACAGACCATCATCGAAGCCAACGGTCACACCGAAGTCATCGATAATGCCGTTGCTCCGACTTGCACTGAAACAGGTCTGACCGAAGGAAAGCACTGCTCCGTCTGTGGCGAAGTTTTGGTTGCACAGAATGAAGTGGTTGCATTGGGGCATAACTACGAAGCAATCGTTACCGCTCCGACCTGCGTTGATGCAGGCTTCACAACCTATTCTTGCGTTTGTGGTGAGAGCTACATTGCAGATGAGGTCGCACCCACAGGTCATAGCTATGAATTTGTCAACAATGGAGAGGATCACACGATCACTTGCTCCAAATGCGACTATTACTTGGTTGGTGAACACTTCTATTATGATGGCAGCTGTCTGTGCGGCGCAATTCAAGTCACCGAGCCGAAGTATGAGCCGAAGGACAGCTTAAAATTCACGATGTCGATTTCTGTCGGCGCTGAGATGACCGTTACCTATAACATCATGGGCGCAGACGTCAACTCCTATAAGGATTTCTATTTAGAAGTCAAAAAGGACGTTGCAGGCGGCGATCCCGTTACCACAGTTTACGGCATCACAGAAGACCGTGAGCAGATGACCGCAAAGGTCAATCCCGCAACAGGCGAAGCGCTGATGTATCAGGTCACTTACAAGGGCATCAATGCCAAGGAAATGGGCGACAACTTCTCCACCACGCTCTACGCAGTTGGTGAAGACGGAACCATTTACTACGGCACGACCGTTGTCGATTCCATCAAGAGTTATTTGGTCGGAAAGATCGATGCAGACGCTTCGATTCCCGAGCTGAAAACCATGGCAGTGGATATGCTCAAGTATGGCGCTGCTGCTCAGGTTCGCTTAGGCTACAACACAGAAAATCTTGTCACCGCAGACCTGACGGAAGAACAGCTTGCCTATGCAACCGTGGAAATTCCCGAGGCGGTGAACAACGCAGCTTCCACCGGCACCGGTGCAGCCGTAAACACCAA
>SVKY01000084.1 GCA_015068235.1 Oscillospiraceae bacterium | reverse complement strand
CAGTTAAATTATACCACCAAAGGGCTGCAATTTCTACCGATTGCAGCCCTTTCTCTAAAAAATTTGCAGCCTGTACCTTACGGCACAGGCTGCTCTTTTTTGGGGACTTTTTTTACAGCCCCTTTTGCATTTTTCATTAGAGAAACAGTCTGCCAAATTCCGATTTATCGAGCTGTTGCATGCGTTTTGACACCGTAGGGGCGCACGACTGCGACTCGCTAAGAGCCTCGCTTCGCTCGGTTGCTCGCATGCATACCGCTGCGGCGGCATCTGTGCGCCCGTGCAGGCACTTCGTGTGGGCGGACAGAGTCGTCCGCCCCTACAATTTGAAAAACAAAACTCACCGATAAATCGGAATTTACAAATGGAAGATCAAGCCGCAGCCGATACCAACTACAGCCGAGGCAATGATCAAAATGATTGGGCTGACTTTTTTGAGTGCCAAGACGAGCATCGTGCCAAAAATGCCGAGCGAGCACAAAAATTCGGGTGTCAAAACGTTTTTCCAAGCAATTTTCATCTCATGGAAGAACACCGTCGGCAGCATGCCGAACAGGGCGCCTGCCATCAAGCCTACGACCGTTGCACGCAAGGAAAACATTGCGCCGGAAACGAGCTTACTCTGCTTGAAGCGGATATAGCATTTTGCGACGATCAAAATGACGATAAACGACGGTAAAACAACGCCAAGCGTGGCGCAGATCGCACCGAAAATACCGCCGGTTTCCGTGCCGACATAGGTTGCGATGTTGACGGCAAAGGGACCTGGGGTGGATTCGCTGACAGCAACGAAATCAACGATCTCTTCCAAGGATAACCAGCCGTTTTCCAAGACCTTTTGCTGAATGAGCGGAAGCATGGCGTAGCCGCCGCCGAAGGTGAAAAGTCCGATGGTAAAAAATGTATAAAATAGCTCGAGGTAAATCATTGCATCTTACCTCTCTTTCTCTGCACGGCGCAGAAAATGCAGCCTGCGATGGCGCACAAAGCAATCAGTGCGATGACGCTCCAATCCAAGATCGCCGACCACAAAAACGCTGCAATCATTACGCACCAGCCGAACACACCGTGATCGGCACGCTTCCAAAAGTTGACAACCGCTTTGGCAATCAACGCCAAAACGCCTGCACGAATGCCGAAAAAGGCATATTTGACGAAGCGGTTGTCCATAATTCTACGCATAAACAGCGCAATGAGCGTGATCAGAAATAACGACGGAAGCACAACGCCCAAGGTTGCTGCCACCGAGCCGATAACACCGCAGCTTCTGTAGCCGATAAAGGTTGCGGAATTGATGGCGATGGGACCCGGGGTGGATTCTGCGATGGCGACAATGTCGGAAATTTCCTCCTTGTCAATCAAATGGCGCTTTTCTACCGTTTCATGCTCGATCAGTGGGATCATGGCGTAGCCGCCGCCAAAGGTGAAGGCGCCGATTTTGAAAAATATGCCGAATAGCTGTGCAGCTTTCTTCAGCCGTTCCTGAAAGCACATAACACTCCTCCATTTTATAATCTTTATTTCAGTATACTCGAAAATGGTAAAAAACGCAAGACAGAATTATTTCGTGGAAAAAAGTGTGAATTTTTTTGAAACTTCGGAAAAAAACAGTTGAATTTTGAATGATTTTATCATAGAATATAGGATGTGGCTTATAGGGCGTATCTGAAAGCCGTCAAAACGCCCAAACAGCGGTGCTTCTTCCGCTGTATTGCGCCGTTTTTTCTTGCAATACACAAAGTATTCCGGCGAAAAAATGGCTGATTCAACGAAAAAATCCCTCGCTGTTGGTCACTCTGCCGGTTTTCAGATACGCCCTTATGCCAAAAAACTTTCGTCCGAAGAGGTCCATATGCTCAACGTCGTACTGCTTGCGCCGGAGATTCCTCAGAACACCGGCAACATCGCCCGAACTTGTGCCGCTACCGGCTCGAAGCTGCATCTAATCAAGCCCTTGGGCTTCGATGTGTCGGATTCGGCTGTGAAACGTGCCGGCTTAGATTATTGGCACCTGGTCGAGGTGCAGGTGTATGAGTCGTTGGAGGATTTTTTTGAGAAAAATCAGGTCGAACAAAAGCGCCTGTTTTCCACGAAAGCCCCTCGCTCCTATGTCGAAGCGGATTACGCCGACAACTGCTATCTCTTTTTCGGCCGTGAGACCAAGGGCTTGCCCGAGGACTTTTTGGAAGCGAATTTTGAAGACTGCGTGCGCATCCCTATGCGGCAGGAGGCAAGGAGCCTCAATTTGAGCAATTCCGTTGCCGTTGCCGTCTTTGAGGCGCTGCGTCAGCAGGAGTTTCCCCGTTTGCAAGACTATGGTAAAATGAAAATCTAACATTTTCCGGAGGTACATTATGAACTATAACAAGAAATCCGTCATGGACATCGACGTTAAGGGCAAGCGTGTTCTTTGCCGCTGCGACTTCAACGTTCCCACCAAGGAAGGCAAGATCACCAGCGATAAGCGTATCGTTGCGGCTATGCCGACCATCGAGTTGCTCATCAAGGGCGGCGCTCGTGTGATCCTGTGCTCCCATATGGGCAAGCCCAAGGGTGAGTGGAAACCTGAGCTGTCCCTCAAGATCGTTGCCGATCGTCTGAGCGAGCTTTTGGGTAAGGAAGTCATCATGGCTGCCGATGTTGCAGGCGAGGATGCCAAGGCGAAGGCTGCAGCTTTGAATGACGGCGATGTCATGCTGCTTGAAAATACTCGTTTCATCAAGGGCGAGACCAAGAACGATCCCGAGCTGAGCAAGGATCTTGCTTCCTTGGCAGATATTTTTGTCAACGATGCTTTTGGCACTGCCCATCGTGCACACTCCTCCACCGCAGGTGTTGCTGACTACCTGCCGGCATATTGCGGTCTGCTCGTGGAGAAGGAAGTTTCCATCATGGGTAAGGCTTTGGCGGATCCGGAACGTCCGTTCGTTGCTATTTTGGGCGGCGCAAAGGTCTCCGATAAGCTCAATGTTATCAATAACCTGCTTGAGAAGGTCGATACCCTTATCATCGGCGGCGGTATGGCTTATACCTTCTTGGCTGCCAAGGGCTACGGCGTCGGCAAGAGCCTGCTCGACAGCGAGAAGATCGACTACTGCAAGGAAATGATGGCAAAGGCTGAGGCAAAGGGCGTTAAGCTCCTTCTGCCGATCGACACCGTCGTTGCAGATTCCTTCCCCAGCCCCATCGACGCTGAGGTCGAAGTTATGACCGTCGATTCCGATGCCATCCCCGAGGATAAGGAAGGCTTGGATATCGGCGAGAAGACCAGAGAGCTCTTCGCAGAGGCTGCAAAGAACGCAAAGACCGTCGTTTGGAACGGACCCATGGGCGTATTTGAGAACCCGACTTTGGCAAAGGGTACCATCGCCGTTGCACAGGCTTTGGCAGATTCTGATGCTGTGACGATCGTTGGCGGCGGCGACAGCGCTGCAGCCTGCGAGCAGTTGGGATTTGCAAACGAGATCACCCATATTTCCACCGGCGGCGGCGCAAGTCTGGAGTTCCTGGAAGGTCTGGAGCTGCCCGGCATCGCTTGCCTGCAGGATAAGTAATTGATTATAAGGAGTATATCATGAACAGAAAATATCGTAAGACCCTGATTGCAGGTAACTGGAAAATGAACAAGACCCCCTCGGAAACCAAGGCATTTATGACCGAGCTCAAGGGTATTTTGCCGAAGGGTCGTTGGTGTGATATCGCTCTGTGCGTACCGTCCGTCTGCATTCCTGCAGCGGTTCGCGCATTGCGTGATACCCGTATCGCCGTCGGCGCAGAGAATGTCAATGCCAACGCTTCCGGCGCATATACCGGCGAGCTTTCCACCGCAATGCTCTTAGACGCAGGCTGCAAGTACGTCATCATCGGTCACTCCGAGCGCCGTGCAATGGGCGAGACCGACGCAGACGTCAACGCAAAGACCCTGGCAGCTCTGCAAGCGGGCTTGGTTCCCATCGTCTGCTGCGGCGAGAGCCTGGAGCAGCGCGAGAGCGGCATCACCGAGGAATGGATCACCATGCAGATCAAGCTGGCACTTGCCAACATCCCCGAGGAGAAGATCCGCAAGGTCGTCATCGCATACGAGCCCATCTGGGCAATCGGCACCGGCAGAACCGCAACACCCGAGCAGGCAGAGGAGGTCTGTCAGCATATCCGCAGCGTTGTCCGCAAGCTCTTCGGCTCGAAGAACGCTCGTGCAACCACGATCCTCTACGGCGGCTCCATGAATGAGAAGAACGCCTACGAGCTTTTGGCTCAGCCGGATATCGACGGCGGTCTGATCGGCGGCGCAAGCCTGGTTCCCGAGAAGTTCGTTAAGATCATCGAGGACGCAAACCAGCCCACAGCTTAATTTTATAAATCACAACATCCGGGATGCAAAACTGCATTCCGGATGTTTTTTCAAAAAAGGGAATCATAATGACAACGAAACGGGAAGCAGCGGCGGTTTTTTATGCAAAATATTGATCACACTGAATGTCAAATTCCGATTTATCGTTGAGTTGCGCACATCACAGACGTCACGACTACAACGCTGTAACGACCACGCGCAGCGAGCCGGGAGAGGTCAAGGAGAGGGCGGCTTTGCGGCGAGATAGGCAGTCACG
>SVKY01000083.1 GCA_015068235.1 Oscillospiraceae bacterium | reverse complement strand
GCAGTTAAATTATACCACCAAAGGGCTGCAATTTCTACCGATTGCAGCCCTTTCTCTAAAAAATTTGCAGCCTGTACCTTGCGGCACAGGCTGCTCTTTTTTGGGGACTTTTTTTACAGCCCCTTTTTGTTCGTTACTGCTGTTTTATGCTTTGCTCAATCATTCGCATCAGAATCGTCGCAACCTGCGCTCTGGTCGCCTTGCCCTGCGGATTGAGGTACATCTTGCCCCCAATTTCTTCGCCGTTGATCAATCCACAGCTGACTGACCACTGCAGAGCTGCCTGTGCATAGGAAGAAACCTTTTTATGATCTGCAAAGCCATCGAGTTTTTTGTCTCGTGTCATATTCAATTGCATCATCTGAGCATAGCGGAACAGGATCGTCGCAAGCTGTTCTCTCGTAATATCGCCATTTGGATTAAAATGCGTTCGATCAACGCCCGTAACAATTCCGTGACTCGATGCCCAAGCAACGGCACTGCCGTACCAATCTGACGCCTTTACGTCCTCATAAGGGATGTAAGTATGATCTTCTTCGCCCATGAAACGCCACAAAACCGTGACGACCATGCCTCTGGTCATGCTTCCGTTGGGCGCAAAGTTTCTACCGCCCACACCGTTCATGAGCTCATTTTCCACGGCATAGTTGACTGCCGTCTCATACCATGAGCCCGCCTTGACGTCCTTAAAATTTGCCTTTGCAGGCACCTGCCATTTTTCGACGTTGTATTCTGTAACGCTCAGCCAATTTCCTTCGTTGACATAGTAGATGGTAAAATCATCAAGTGCAGTCGCAGGGTTGTTCGTCAACTCCTCAAAATAAGAGCAGAACGCCGTCTTGCCCATTTTCGGCACATCGCCGTGAAATATAGCCGTTTTCAATGCATCGCAGTCTCCGAATGCATTGTCACCGAGCTCCTCCAGCGTTTCGGGAAGTTCAATTTTCTGCAGTTGCGGATTGTGCGCAAACGCCCTCGGACCGATATACTTGATGCTCTCGCCGAGATCAACGTAAGCCAAACCGCTGCAGCTAAACGCCTCTTCGCCAATATATTCCAATCCGTCGGGCAGGGTGATCGCATTGATATAATTATAGTCAAGGATGCGTGCTCCGATATACTTAAGGCCTTTGCCAAATTCGACACGCACGAGGTCTCCGTTGCCGAGCGACTCATCTTCAAGACGTTCCAGAGAGTCCGGCAACACAATGCGCTTCGTCCGCTCATTATACTTGAAAGCTCGCGATTCGATCACCTTCAGGCCTTCGGAAAGCGGAGTTTCCTCAAAGTTCACATGTGCACCGACAAAGATCAGCGTTGTCATATCCTTGTTATAAATGACATTGTTCTTAGAGGCAAAATAAGGGTTGTCCTCGGAAACCGTGATGCTCGCAAGTTCTTCGGTCGACAAGAAGGAATCTGCGGTCAGATACCGCAGCGTAGAAGGTATCTGCAAAGCCTTGACCTCAGGGCTGCTCGGAAGATTCTCGTAACCGATCGACCCATCAGCCGCACCGATTGTGCCTTCATCGATTACCAATTCTCCCTTCTCCCCACTCCGGGTGCCAACCAACCAGTTATCCACGTATTGACCGGTGTTTCTGCTCTCAAGACATTTTGTTGCATAGAACGCTTTCTTTCCCAAATAAGTCAGAGACTTCGGCAAAGGTTGTTTCGCTAAGCCGCACTTATAAAAAGCCTCCTCGCCTATGTGAGTAACACCGTCGGGAATCACGATATCCGTCAGACCGGCGCATTCTTCAAATGCACGATCGCCTATGTAAGTCACGCTTTCGGGTATGTCAAACATCGTAAGCTTGGTGCATTCTGAAACAAAAGCGACCGGAATTGCCGTCAGCGTACTCGGCAAAATGACCTGTTCAAGCTTCTCACAACGGGCAAAAACCGCGCTGCCCAGTTCCTTCACATTTTCGCCGATCGTCATAACCGTAAGCTGCGTGCAATCGCTGAATGCACTATCACCAATCGACACAAGCGTCTCAGGGAAAGTCAAGTCTTTCAGCGGTCTACAGGAATGAAACGCAAGCGTTCCAATTTTTTCAAGCTGAGGCGGCAGATCGACCGTACGCAAATTGGAGCAACCGGAAAATGCACCTCCGGGAATTTCCTTGAGCGTAGAAGGGAGCGAACAGTGGCTCAGCGCTCTGCACGCCGCAAAAGCGTTTATCCCGATCTCCTCAACGCCCTCCGGAACAACAATGGATGTGAACATCGAGGCATCGAAAGCCGATGGGGCTATGTTCCGCACCGGAGCACCGTTAATGACCGCAGGGATTTCCAGTTCGCCGCCACCATAACCGTAGTAAATCGTGCCGGTCGGGGTATCAAAGTAAATAGCACCGTCTTCCAACGGATAGATGAAATCGTAGGGCTCTTCCTCAATCGGCTCCTGCGTCGCAAAACCGACCGGAGAAACGAAAAAGAGACCGCTCATCAGAAGCGCAACTACAAGCAAAATACTGACGATTCTTTTCATTGTAAAACCTCCTTCTATTGTGCGATGCAATCACATCCCACGATTACAATTTCATTATGCACCACTCTTTTGTAATTGTCAACCGTTTTGCCTCTCCTTTTTTCGGTTGATACAATTCGCTGTCAAATTCCGATTTATCGGTGTGTTGCACACCGCCAAAAATGCCGACCACATCGTAGCAACGACCACGCGAAGCGGCCGGGAGGGGTACGCAGGGGAGGGCGGTTTTATGTCGAGGTCAAAGGAACGAAACGGCAAGAGAAACGATAGACATAACAAAGCGCCTCCCCTGCGGCGCCTTCTTTGGGTACTTTCTTGGCAAGACAAGAAAGTACCGCCCCACGCAGTGGAGTAAACCGAAACATAGTATGCACCGTCGATTTATGAATTCAAGTGCCCACAGGCGGTCACGGCACGCCGTGACCCTACAATCTAAAAAACAAACAGACCGATAAATCGGAATTTAATGAATAATTTTAATTGGATTTTGGTATGATATGCCCCCTATGCAAGAATTTTTAAAGCCATTTGTCCACATTTCTTTATTTTGAGCATCTGTATAAGTGAGAGCTCTTAATCGATGTTTTGGAGGAATGCCGTGTCGAAATATACATTTGAAGCCATTGTGGAAGCTTATCAAAAACAAATGCTGTTCGTTGCCGAACGCATCCTGCACAACCATCACGATGCAGAAGATGCTGTTCAAACTGCCCTGTTCCGCATCAGCAGGCAGCTCAAGCTTCTGCCGCAAAATGATCGGGCGCTACGTGCATACGTGCTGACCGCCGCAAAACATGCCGCCTTGGATCTGCTTGGCAAGCAATCAACAGACCTCGATATAAACGAAGCCGTTACCGCCGACTCAGAGGATCTGTTTGAAACCGTCGCCGCTTCGCAGGATTACGAACGGCTGTTGAGCGCCATTGAAGCCTTGCCGTCAATTTATCGGGAGGTTTTAATGCTGCGTTACGTTCACCAATTGGAAACCAAACATATCTCAAAGCTTCTCAACCGCCCGCGCAGTACCGTTCAAAAACAGCTTTCCCGGGCAAAAAAGCTTCTGTCTCAATTCTATCAAAAGGAGGATTTTTAAATGAATGTTTTCAAAAAAGCACTGCTGCAGGCCGCCGAGAATGATTTTTCCGACGTTCCTGCAGAAGATGAATTGAACATTTCCCCTGTTCCACTAAAAAAAGCGCACAGAGCGCACGCCCTGCGGCGCGCATTGCTCATCGCCGCTGCGATTGCAGTGCTTGCAGGCAGCGTTCTTGCCGCCTATGTACTCACCTACGGTTTGGGAGAAATAGAGGTCAAAACTGAAAAAGACGAAATATTCAACGTTCAAATCGATGATGACAACCGTTATTATCAGGTGACATTCAAGGAAAACTTTGCAAACGCCGATGCTCCGGATTTGATCGAAACATATTTCCTCCCGACAAAAATTGCAGCTGCAGAAAGCCTTGTTGCATCGTCGTGCTATATTGAGCGCAGAGATTATAAGAGCTACCGCCCTTTTCAAAACGTCAACACCCCCACCGAATTTATACCGACCGTAATCGTGACTACCGAAGCAGATGATCCGTCCGAGATCGAGCAAGTTATGAGCAAGCCCACCGATGTGCATTTTGAATGGGATGTCGAAGGGCGGCAAATCACCTTCTCGCAAACTCTGGCCACCATCGCCTGCGACGGTACTCCGTTTGTCAATCACGCCATTGCAGACGTGGAAACAGTCACTACGTCGTACCGAAAAATCCAGGTCGATGAATATGCCGTCTTCAGCTTTGAGCACGATTTTAGCCGCCATCCGGATTGGCGCGACCCGACCAATACTGTCGCCAGGACATGGTATTGGTCGGACGGTGATTATCTCTTCAGCCTTGACGCCGCAATCTCTGAGGCAGAAATGACAGAGGTCTTTCGCAGTGTGCGGCCGGTAAGCGAGAGCTTCCCCTACCGTCTGTCAGAAGACAACCGGATCGAAGAAGCCTTTTCTCCTTTGCAATGAAGAAAGGGGCTGTAAAAAAACAGCCAAATAAAGGCGGCGAGTCTCTGCAAAGAGGCTCGCCGTCGACCATTGTTAGGAAATGTTTATTTAAGATTATGTAATGTGCTAAATTGC
>SVKY01000032.1 GCA_015068235.1 Oscillospiraceae bacterium | reverse complement strand
CGCCTATCGTTTCTCTTGCTGTTTCATAAGCTATTTCTCGGCGCACAGCCGCCCTCCCCTGCGTACCCCTCCCGGCACGCTTCGCGTGGTCGTAAGCTGTTACAGGTCGTTTTGCGATAACTCAAACAGCTCGATAAATCGGAATTTGGAAAATACTGCTATGAGAAAGGAAAAGGCTATGAAAGTGCTCATCACGGGCGCAAAGGGCTTTGTCGGCAAAAATCTTTGCGCAACCCTTCTGAATATTGTACAGGGAAAGGATCGCTCGTTCGGTACGTTCGAGGATTTGGAGATTTTCGAATATGACATCGACACGGCACCTGAAATGCTTGAAAAGTGGTGTGGCGAATGCGATTTTGTGCTCCATCTTGCAGGCGTGAATCGCCCGAAGGAGCAGGAGGAGTTCATGCAGGGCAATTTTGGCTTCACCTCGACGCTGCTTTCGCTTTTGGAAAAGCACAAGAATGCTTGCCCCATCGTGATCAGTTCTTCAACGCAGGCAGTTTTGGATAATCCTTACGGCAGGAGCAAGAAGGCAGGCGAGGAGCTCTTGCGTACCTATGGCGAGCGCACGGGTGCGAAGGTTATGATCTATCGCTTCCCCAACGTGTTCGGCAAGTGGTGCAGACCGAATTATAATTCCGCCGTGGCAACGTTCTGCCATAATATTGCCCATGACCTTCCCATCACGGTCAATGATCCGAGCGTGAAAATGCGCTTGGTCTATATCGATGATGTGGTGGCAGAGCTGATCGCAGCACTCAAGGGCGAGGCGCACGAAAAGGATGGGCTTTGCTATGTTCCGGTGGAGCATGAAATTTTGCTTGGAAGAATTGCCGAGCTGATCTATTCTTTCCGCGACAGCCGCAAGAACCTCTGTGTGCCGAATATGGCAGATGCGTTCGAGACGAAGCTCTATGCGACCTATTTGAGCTACCTTCCCGAGAATGCTTTTTCCTATCCTTTAACCATGAATGTGGATCAAAGAGGCAGCTTTACCGAGATGATCCGCACGAGTGAGTGTGGACAGTTCAGCATCAATATTTCCAAGCCCGGCATCACCAAGGGCAACCACTGGCACCACACCAAGAATGAAAAATTCTTGGTCGTCAGTGGAAACGGCGTGATCCGTTTCCGCAAGATCGACTCCGATCAGGTGATCGAGTATTTTGTCAGCGGTGATAAGTTAGAGGTCGTGGACATTCCCACGGGCTATACACATAATATTGAAAATTTGGGTCAGACCGATATGGTGACCGTGATGTGGGCGAGCGAATGCTTCGACCCCAATAAGCCGGATACATTCTATCTGGAGGTATGATATGAGCAAATTGAAGCTAATGACGATCGTCGGCACAAGACCGGAAATTATTCGTCTTTCCGCCGTGATCAAGAAATGTGACAAATATTTTGACCAAATTCTTGTTCATACGGGACAGAACTATGACTATGAACTCAATCAGATCTTTTTTGAGGATCTGGGATTAAGACAGCCCGACGTGTACTTAAATGCCGTCGGCAAGGACTTGGGCGAGACGATCGGCAACATCATCGCAAAGTCGTATGCCTTGATGGTAGAGGAGCAACCCGAGGCACTTTTGATCCTGGGCGATACTAACTCTTGCCTGTCAGCGATTGCAGCGAAGAGATTGCATATTCCGATCTTCCATATGGAGGCTGGCAATCGCTGCTTTGACGAGTGCTTGCCCGAGGAGACCAACCGCCGCATCGTTGACCATATTGCAGATGTCAATCTGTGCTACAGCGAGCATGCAAGACGTTATTTGAATGCCGAGGGTACGGCGAAGGAGCGCACCTTTGTTACTGGTTCGCCCATGGCGGAGGTGCTCAGTGCGAACTTAGAGCGTATTGAAAATTCGGACGTTTTGAGCCGCTTGGGACTTCAGAAGGGGAAGTATATCCTGCTCTCTGCCCACCGTGAGGAGAACATCGACACGGAGGAAAACTTCTTCTCTTTGATGAATGCGGTCAATGCGCTGGCTGAGAAATACGATATGCCGATTTTGTACTCTTGCCATCCGAGAAGTGCGAAATTTATCGAAAAGCGTGGCTTTGTATTCGATCCCCGTGTTAGGCAGAATAAGCCCTTGGGCTTCCATGACTATAACCATTTGCAGATGAACGCCTTTGCAGTCGTTTCCGACAGTGGCACACTGCCCGAGGAGTCGAGCTACTTCCTCTCTATCGGCAAGCCCATCCCTGCTGTGTGCATCCGTACCAGCACCGAGCGCCCCGAGGCGATGGATAAGGGCAATTTTATCTTGGCAGGCATCTCGACCGAGCAGGTTTTGCAGGCGGTCGATACGGCAGTTGAGATGAACGAAAACGGCAATTTGGGCGTTCCGACGCCCGATTATCTGGACAAGAATGTGTCGGATAAGGTCGTGAAGTTTATCCAATCTTATACCGGCATCGTCAATAAGATGGTGTGGAGAAAAAAATAAGCCTCCCAAGAAAGAGAGGGAATTTATGAAGAAACCGATTCGTTTTTATGTCAGCCGAAAGAATCCCTTGACTTGGCTTGCGGCGCTGATGTCAGTCGGTGCAGCTGTGCTGTTTGTGCTTTCAGCATGCTATACCGAAGAACTTTCGACCTCTGCGCTTTGGCTACAGACGGTTCTGCCTGTTTGGAGCGCCTTGGGCTTTGCGTTCATTGCACTCGTGCGTGGACAGAAGGAATTTTACCGCTCGACCAAGCCCGTTTTTTGGGGCTGTGTCTATTTTGGTGCGGTCGCTTTTGATTGGTATCTGCGTTTGCAGGCAACTCCCGATTTGGCAGATTCACTCTACGGCGGCTATCAACTCTTTGCTTCGCTTCGCTATGTGATTGTGTGCTGGCTCTTGTATTTGGTGCTGTATTGCGTTTACCGTATGTACTTAACGGGCAAATTTCAGCGTGTTTATGCGCTCAGCCTGATCATGCTGGCGCCTGTTGCGGTGCTGACGTATGATTATATCGAGGCTTGTGAAAATGTGACAAAGGCAGAGAGCTTTGCCAAGCTTGCAAATCTTCTCTTTGTCGGCTCCTTGCTGATTGCAACCCTCGCAATGAGAACATTCTGCGATGGCAAGTATCACAATACTTGGGGCGACCGCAAGGACGGACGCCGCCTGCGCACCCTCGATCCGATGAATCTTGTGGCAGGCTATATCATGCCCGACCGCAACGACGCCAATAACAGCATCCAGGATACGGTCGAGATCAGCGCTGTGGAGAGATACATCCACAAAAAGCGTGCCGAAGGTCTGAAGGATTTCGGCATCATGCACGTGTTTCTGGCGGCTTATGTGCGCTGTGTTTGCAAGTATCCGGGCTTGAACCGCTTCTTCTCCGGTCAGAGAGTGCATCAGCGTGATGACGATGTTGCTTTCACCATGACGGTCAAAAAAGAAATGGCAATTGATTCGCCCGAAACAACGATCAAACTTCATTTGAGCCGAAGCGACACGGCAGTCGATGTTTATCACAAGCTCAATGCACTGATCGAGGAGGTTAAAAATACACCGCTCGACAGCAGCTTTGATAAGCTGGCAGGCTTGCTTGCGAGCATTCCCGGTCTGCTTCTGAAATTTGTCGTTTGGATTTTGAAGTTCATGGATTATTTCGGAATGCTGCCTGCATTCTTGACGGAGCTTAGCCCATTCCATGGCTCGGTGATCTTCACCTCCATGGGCTCGTTGGGCATTCCTCCGGTCGTTCATCACCTTTATAACTTCGGCAACCTGCCGGTATTCCTTGCCTTTGGCAGAAAGTATCGCAAGTATGAGCTGAATGCCGACGGTGAGGTCGTGACCAAGCGCTGCGTGGATATCGTTCTGAATACCGATGAGCGCACGGTGGACGGTTTTTATTACGCTGCTGTGTTAAAGCAGTTCCATAAGATCATGCGCCGCCCCGACCAGCTTGACCACGCTCCCGAAGAGATCATCGACGATATCGATTAAAACAAGTACCCCGCTCAACCGAGCGGGGTATTTTGTTTGCAGTAATACTTTCATTTGGTACGTTCTGTTCGATCAATAGGAATTTACAGAAGCGAGAAGGCTACAAGCACGATCACGCCCAGGGCGATACGGTACCAGCCAAATGCCGAAAAATCATGCTTCTTAATATAGCCAATAAGGAACTTGATGGCAAGGATCGAAACGGCAAACGCCGTGATCATGCCCACAAGCAAAACCGCAAGCTCAGTGGCCGTGAAATCAAAACCGAATTTGATCAGCTTGAGGGCAGAGGCGCCGAGCATGGTGGGAATGGCAAGGAAGAACGTATATTCCGCCGCAACACCACGGCTTGCGCCGATCAAAATGCCACCCAAGATCGTTGCGCCGGAACGGGAGGTACCGGGCACCATAGCAAGCACCTGAAACACGCCGATCAAAACAGCGTCTGTCCATCTGAGCTCATTCAGATCATTGATGCGGGGGCTTCTGCGCTTGTTGTAGCGCTCGATGAACAAAAATCCAATGCCGTAGACGATCAACATGGAGGCAACGACCGGCGCATTGAACAGATATTTGTCGATCTGCTCCTCAAAGGGTAAGCCAACCAGAATCGCAGGGACGCAGGAAACGGCAATTTTCAGCCACATGACGAACTTTTCTTTATCGCAGTAGCGTTCGAAAGTGCTGCCTGCCTTTCGGTTCAGACGGAAGGGCCAAATCTTCTTAAAATACAGCACAACGACTGCCATGATCGCTCCAAGCTGGATCACGACCTCAAACATGCTCATAAATTCATCGGTCAAAACCGTCTGATTTGCGGTTTTCCAAAATTCATCGACCAGGATCATATGTCCCGTGGAGCTGATGGGCAGCCATTCGGTGATGCCCTCAACGATGCCCAGAACCAAAATTTTCAGCCATTCAATCAAACCCATAAGATCACTCCTCTTCTTCCCCGAGCCACTCGACCAGGCGCATTAAGATCGCCACACCCTCGGCTCGGGTCAATTCATTGTTCGGACGGATCGTGCCGTCGTCGTAGCCGGTCAGCAAGCCGATGGTGTTTGCTCTCTGCATCGGCTTTCTTGCGTAATCGCTGATCAGACCCTTATCGGTAAACATCAGCTTCGTGCCTTCAACATCGCTTGCGGCATAGCGCACAAGCATGGTAATAAATTCCTCACGGCTGATATGCGCATCCGGACGGAAGGTGTTATCGGGATAGCCCTTGGTGACATCGTTCTCAACAGCCCAATTGACAGCGCTTTCATACCAGCTGTTGTGCTTAACATCCAGGAAACCGGCATCGTCAGCACTCGAATCATCACCCGCATAGCGTGCAAGGATCGTCAACGCCATTGCACGGGTCAACGGCTCCTGCGGCGCAAATTGATAGGCATCCACACCGCTGACAATGCCCTTTCGGAGTGCTTCGTTGGCATAGTCAAAATACCAATCGGAAGCTTTCACATCCCTAAAATATTCGCCCTCACACATGGCATATACACACACGGAGGTCTCAGCCACAAAGGTATAGCTCTCCCCGGCGCACAAAAGCACACCATCAGCATCAAACCAGCCGAGAAACGGCTTGTCGCAGATCGCCTCGAGCGTAACCTCAGAGCCGGACGGATACAAGCCCTCGCCCTCGACCTCGCAGGAGCTGCTGCTGACCGCCATCACATTCGCCAGATCCTTCACGGACAAAAACTGCGCATCCCGCAGAGCATTGAGCTCGGTCTCCTGCGCATATCGCCAGGAATCTTCCATCGGGATCGCAAAATATTCATAGGGAATCGCCATCGTGCCGTTGCCGGAGAGACGATAGTCCCGCTGCGAATCGAAAATGTAATATTCTCCGTCAATATCCAGCACGACCCAGCCGTGATGTCCGACATTGCCGCCGTAGATCGCCTCAAACGTAAACATGCCCGTATGGATATACGCATCGATGCCGATATAACGAGCCATTACCGCAAACAATGCCGCATAGTCATAGCAAACACCTTCATTTCTCGTCAAGGCGTGATAGGCACGATTGGCAACCTCCCAAGGGATCACCTCACGCCGTCCCTCCTCAAGTGTCAGCTCGTGCGTTACGTTGAAGCAATCGTAAGCGGGTGCCCAATCCTGCGAATACGGTGCCCAGCTAAAGTTGATATGATGGATCGTCCAATCGTAAGCCGCCTTGATCTGCGTAAAAGCATCCTCGTCACGGTTGTCGCCCAAGACCTCCTCAAGCGCTCTGTCAAGCTCTATGTACCCCGTTTTTTGCGGACAAAGCTCGACGGAATTCAAAAGCTTTTTTGCCTTCTGCATCGGAAGCGCATCTCCGGCAGCCTGCACGTTCACGGGAAGCACCGCCGTCAGCATTGCCCAGAGCAGGATAAGTGCTATGATTCTTTTCATATAGAACAACTCCTTCAAAGATTTTTATATTATATATGAGTTATGAATAGATTGCAAGCATTTCTATTGCAATATGGCGAAATATTTGTTATACTGTTATATAATTGAATGTTTGTAACTTCCGATTTATCGAGCTGTTTGTTCGTAGGGGCGGACGACTGCGACTCGCTAAGAGCCTCGCTTCGCTCGGTTGCTCGCGTGCATGCCGCTGCGGCGACATCTGTCCGCCCACACGAAGTGCCTACGCAGGGCGGACAGAGTCGTCCGCCCCTACGATTTGAAATACGAAACTCACCGACAAATCGGAATTTGACTCTTGGTGTGATACTGTTTATGGTCAAAGAAATGAGGACATACTATGGAAAAAACTTTTGCGCAGCTCGGTGTGAGCGATTATATTTTGCAAGCCCTGCACGAACAGGGGGTGAGCGCCCCGACCAAGGTGCAGCTTGAGGGCATCGGACCGCTTTTGGCATGGAAGGATGTGATCGCCAAAGCTCCGACCGGCACCGGAAAGACCTTCGCCTTCGGAATCCCGATGATCGAGCATATCGAAAAAGACAACGACACGCTGCAGGGCTTGATCCTGGCGCCGACAAGAGAGCTTGCCTTGCAGATCGGTGAGGAGCTTCGGGGGCTTTTGACCCACCGTGAGGATGTGCGGGTTGCCGTGGTCTACGGCGGTCAGCGCATGGAGCCGCAGATCAAGGCTTTGAAAGCCAAGCCGCAGATTCTGGTCGCCACGCCCGGTCGTCTGATGGATCATTATAACCGTAAAAATCTCCGCTTCGACAAGATCAAGACCGTTATCCTGGACGAGGCTGACCGCATGCTGGATATGGGCTTTTTTGACGATGTGACGGCAATCTTGAACCGCATCAAAAACCGTGTTAATTTGGGTCTGTTTTCCGCCACCATCTCGCAGGAGGTCATGACCGTCAGTTGGATGTATCAGCGTAACGAGGTCGAGATCACCGTTGCCGCAACCGAGGAATCCAAGCCCGATATCGATCAGTACAGCATCACCGTTCCCCGTTTGGAAAAGCTGACGGCGGTTTTACGCATCCTGCGTTCGGGTGCATTTGAGCGTGTGATCATCTTCTGCAATACCAAGGCGATGTGTCAACGGCTCTCCGACGATCTTCGCCGTGAGGGGATTCATGCCGACTGCCTGCATGGTGACATCAAGCAATCGACCCGTGAGCGCACGATGGCATCCTTCCGCCACGGAAAGCTCCCTGTTTTGATTGCAACCGACGTTGCCTCCCGTGGCATCGACGTGGATGATGTCGATGGCGTGATCAATTTTGATGTTCCCGACGAAAATGAATACTATGTCCACCGCATCGGCAGAACCGGTCGTGCACTCAGAAAAGGCATCGCCTTTACCATCATCGGTTCCTTCCCCGAAAAAGCGAAGCTGGACGAGATCGCAAAATTTGCCGAATTTTCGATCACTCCGATGATTTTTGATGAGTACGGCTGCCTGATCCCTGCCCCCGAGGAGGAAAAGCCGCACACAAGGAGAAAATTTTGATGCGCCGTGCCGAAGAGGGCTTGCTGATGCTGACGTGCACGTTGGGTCAGGATGTTCTGCCTTTGACAAATACGGAGCTGCAATATCTCGAAAAGCTCGTCATGCGCCTGCCAAAAAACGAGCCCGAGGGTGAGGTCACAGAGCAGTTTTTCCTCTCCTTGGGCTACAGCGCACGCCAAGCCGAGCGCATGATGCGCCTGCTTAACCGTGATAGCGCACTTCATTCCTATTTGCAAGCATCCGGCATCAGCGTTGTCACCCGTTTAAGCCCTAACTACCCCGAGCGTTTGCAGCTTTTGCGTGGGCAAATGCCGACGGCGCTTTTTTGCAAGGGAGATGTTGAGCTTTTTCAGACACGTTGCATCGCTTTGGTTGGCTCGAGAACCTTGCCCGAGCGCAACCGTACTTTTGCCGAACATATCGGCACCCTTGCCGCACAAGAGGGTTATACCTTGGTCTCAGGCGGTGCTGTCGGCGCAGACAGCGCTGCACAAAATGCCTGCTTGGCTGCTGGTGGCAAGGTCATCTGTTTTGTCCCCGATGCCCTCAAGCGTTATCGCCCGAACCCCAACATTCTTTATTGCAGCGATGAGGGTTGGCATCTCCCCTTTACCGCCACAAGAGCCCTGCGCCGTAATCATTATATTCACGCCTTGGGGGAAAAGACATTTGTTGCCGCCTGTCCTTATCCAAAAGGTGGAACATGGTCGGGCGCAAATCACAATCTGAACCATCATCTCTCCGAGCTGTATGTTCTTGATGACAACACCGAAGGGATCAGGCTCCTGCATTCCATGGGCGCAATCTGTGTGAATGACGCCCTGCCTTCCATTGCAGAGCTGATGCCAATAGAATTGTCCATTTTCGACTGATTTTTGCCGAAACGCTGAAAAATATAAATTTACAGTTGATTTTGACAAACATTTGCGGTATAATCTCCGTATATTCTGTGGTTACTACGCCCCAATATACGGAGGTTTATTTTATGTGTGGAATCGTTGGTTATTTAGGCAAGCAGCAGGCAGCGCCCATCCTGCTTGACGGTCTTGCCAAGCTGGAATACCGTGGATATGACTCAGCCGGCGTGTGTGTGTTCTCGGACGGCTTCTGCGTCAGAAAGACCGAGGGCAGATTGAGAAATCTCAGCACACAGATCGATGGCGGTGCCGCTTTGCAGGGCAATTTGGGCATCGGTCACACTCGCTGGGCAACCCATGGCGCACCCTCGGATATCAACTCCCACCCACATGTTGCGACCAATGGCAAGATCAGTATTGTACATAATGGCATTATTGAGAACTATTTAGCGCTGAAGGAATTTTTGATGAAGAACGGCAAGACCTTTGTTTCGGACACCGATACCGAGGTTGCCGCAAACCTGTTGGAATACCTGTACGAGCAGGAGGGTGACCTTCTTCGTGCGGCACAGGCTGCAACAAAGCAGCTCGAAGGCAGCTACGCCATGGGCATCTTGTGCATCGACCGTCCGAATGCCATGTTAGCAATCAAGAAGGACAGCCCGTTGATCTTCGGCTTCGGTGAGGGCGAAAATTTCATCGCCTCCGACGTGCCGGCAATTTTGAAGTATACCCGCAAGGTCGTCTATCTCAACGACGGGGACATGGTCGATTTTACCGCTGACAGTGCTGTTTTCTATAACTCGCTGGGTGAAAAAGTGTCCAAAACCCCCGAAATGATCACTTGGGAGCTGTCCGCCGCTGAAAAGGGCGGCTATCCCCATTTTATGCTCAAGGAGATCCACGAACAGCCCAAGGCTCTGTGCAGAACCATCCATCCCCGCATCAAGGACGGTAAGGTCTGCCTGGGCGACCTCACCATCACAGAGGATTATCTGCGCAACATTCACCGCATTTATATTGTTGCCTGCGGCTCGGCTTACTATGTTGGCTGCCACGGCAAGTATATTTTGGAAAAAATCTGCCGCATTCCGGTCGAACCCGTCCTTGCTTCGGAATTCCGCTACTGTGAGCCTGTCCTGGGAGAAGATACGCTGGTAATCATCATCAGCCAGTCCGGTGAGACCGCAGACACCCTGGCAGCCCTCCGTCAAGCCAACAGCCTGGGCGCAAGGACCCTCGGCATCGTCAACGTTGTCGGAAGCGCCATCGCCAAGGCTGCAAATGACGTGGTCTACACTTGGGCAGGGCCTGAGATCGCCGTTGCCACAACCAAGGCATATTCCACGCAGCTTTCGGTCATGTATCTTTTGGCAATGTATATGGGCGAGCTGCTCGGCACGCTCAGCCGTGAGGAATATGATGCAATGCTCGATGCAATGCAGAAGCTTCCCGAACAGATCGAGCAGATCATTACAGATGAGAATCTTGCGAAAATCAGCGCCATTGCTGACGATTGCCGTGATAATCATGACGTATTCTTCATCGGTCGTAACTTAGACAGTCCCACCTGCATGGAAGGCAGCTTGAAGCTTAAAGAGATCGCCTATGTCCATTCCGAGGCATATGCAGCCGGCGAATTGAAGCACGGTCCGATCTCTCTGATTGAAAAGGATACGCTGGTCATCGCTGTTGCCTGTGTCGCAGAGCTGTTTGACAAGACCATGTCGAACGTCAAGGAAGTCAAGGCTCGTGGTGCAAACGTACTCGGTTTGACCACTGAGGATATGGAAGAGGAGATCCGCAAAACGGTCGATCGCTATATTTTGGTTCCAAAGACGCATCCGCTGCTGCAACCGAGCTTGAATATCATTCCGTTGCAGGCATTGTCCTACTATGTCGCATTGGCTCGTGGCTGCGATGTTGATAACCCCAGAAATTTGGCAAAATCCGTTACAGTTGAATAAAAAGCAATAAACGCCCTGCTCGAAAAAGCAGGGCGTTTTTGCAGCCTCTCAATAATCCGTAAATTCCGATTTATCGATGAGTTTTGTTTTTCAAATTGTAGGGGCGGACGACTCTGTCCGCCCACACGAAGTGCCTGCACGGGCGCACAGAGTCGTGCGCCCCTACGGTGTCAAAACGCAGCCAACAGCTCGATAAATCGGAATTTGGCATTGCTGTGACAAGAACGGCGTGCTTCGGCTGTTGACTCGGAAGCTGCACACAAAATGACAGTTTTCTTGCTGTTTAGAATCGAAAAAGGTCGAAGGTCGTTCTTTTTTGCGGTTTACAATAACAATAATTTTGCAGGCTGTTCAGCAAAGTTATCAACATTATGCACAGTTTTGTGCACAGGGAAAAAGCATTGATTTTGCAGACTTCGAGTGTTTTCGACCGAAAATTGCAGTTGGCGCAAATGAAGTTCTTTCTTATGCAAAAGTACGATTTTGGTTTACATAAAAACTTTTTGTGGTAATTTTCACAAACAACTTTTTCCGTCAAAAAATGCAGGATGCAATCATGCACCCTGCATTTTTCTACAAGCTTTCGCCCTCAAAGGATTTTGTTGCGTAGGCATTGAGCGTCTGATCGGCAACATTACCCGACAGATACTCATAATAGCCCTGTGCGCCGATCATGGCAGCATTGTCCCCACACAGTGACAGCGGCGGCAAACACAGCCTGACATTTCGTTTCTCGCACTCACGCATAAGGTCTGCACGGATGCGGCTGTTGGCTGCCACACCGCCTGCGACCGCCAAGGTCTGATAGCCCGTCTGCTCAAGCGCAGCCATGGTTCTCGGGATCAGCATGCGGCTGACCGCCTTGGAAAAGCTTGCGCAAAGATCGTTGACCTCGACCTCCTCGCCTTTCTGATGTGTATTGTGGATGAGGTTCACCGCAGCCGTTTTCAATCCCGAGAAGGACATATCCAAGGGATTTCCGCTCAGCTTCGGATTCGGCATAGAATATCGGTTTTCATCGCCTGATTTTGCCGCTTTGTCCAATGCAGCACCACCTGGATAGGGCATTCCGAGCACTCTTGCCACTTTATCAAAGCATTCGCCGGCGGCGTCGTCACGGGTCGCACCCAAAATTTCCATGTCGGTATAGTCCTTCACGTCGATGATCATCGTGTGACCGCCCGAGACGACAAGGCACAAAAACGGCGGCTTCAAATCGGGATAGGCAATATAATTTGCCGCAATATGCCCACGGATGTGGTGCACGGGGATCAGCGGCTTGTCCAGCGCCAAGGCTGCTGCTTTGGCAAAGTTGACACCCACCAGCAGCGCGCCGATCAAGCCCGGCGCATAGGTCACGGCGATGGCATCGATCTCATTTCGAGAGATCTCCGCCTTTGCGAGTGCCTGCTCTGCTAAGCCATAAATCGCCTCAATGTGCTTTCTCGAAGCGATCTCTGGCACGACACCGCCGTAAATTCGGTGCAGATCGACCTGCGAAGAAATGCAGTCGCACAGCACCTGTCTGCCATCTCGCACCAAGGCAACGGCAGTCTCATCGCAGGACGATTCAACGGATAATATCAGCATCGGTTAGCTCCCTTCTCATAATCAGAGCGTCTTCTTTTGGGTTTACATAATATTTTGGGCGTCTGCCCACAGAAATAAATCCGAGTTTCTCGTACAGGCTGATTGCAGGTAAATTGGAAGCTCTAACCTCCAATGTCAGGCTGTCAATCTCCTTTTTGCGCAGATTGTGCATCAGTTCACAAAGCAACGCCTGTGCAATGCCCTGCTTTCTGCACTCGGGTAAGACCGCCAAATTCATCACATCGCTCTCAGGCGGCACGGATTGTGAGCCGACATAGCCCAAAACCCTGCCGTCTTGCTCGTAGACAAGCCAAAAGCTCAGCTCGTTTTCCAACTCCGAAGCGATCGAGCGCTCGCTCCACGGATCAGAAAAGCAAAGTTTCTCCATTTTGGCGATTTGCGCAATATGGTTTTCATTCATGGAAACGATCATTTCGCATCGTACCAGCTTTCTCCCATTTTTGCCTCGGCAACGAGCGGCACCGACAGCTCTACTGCCTCCTGCATCGCCTTGGTCACGATATCCATCACGCTCTGCGCCTCAAATGCAGGACATTCCACGATCAACTCGTCATGCACCTGCAAGATCAGCCTTGCTTGCAGTGCCTGTCCCTCCAACGCTTTGTACACACGCACCATGGCAAGCTTGATGATGTCCGCTGCCGTACCCTGAATGGGAGTATTGAGCGCAATACGCTCTGCGCCCGAACGGACATTAAAATTGCTGCTCTTGATCTCAGGGATCATGCGGCGGCGTCCGAAGCTTGTGGAGACATAGCCCTGCATTCTTGCCGTATCGACAATATTGCGCATATAATCACGCACTCCTGCGTATTTTGCAAGATAATTTTCAATATATTCCTTCGCCTGATAGCGACTAACGCCGATATCCTGCGCCAAAGAAAATTCAGAAATTCCGTAAACGATGCCAAAATTGACCGCCTTGGCATTTCGGCGCATAAGCGGTGTGACCTCGCTTAGAGGCACGTTAAACACCTGCGAAGCGGTGACTGCGTGGAAATCCTCGCCCGATTTGAACGCCTCGATCATACGCCGATCCTCGGCAATATGCGCCAAAACTCGCAGCTCAATTTGGCTGTAATCCGCATCGACAAACACCCAATCCTCACGGGGCACGAACATTCTGCGAATCTCGCTGCCAAGCTCCGTTCTTACGGGGATGTTTTGCAAATTCGGCTCGGTCGAGGAAAGTCTGCCTGTGGCAGTGACGGTGTTTTGGAAAGTGGTGTGAATGCGCCCATCGTTCGAAATGACCTTCTGCAAGCCCTCGATATAGGTCGAATTGAGCTTGCTCAGCATGCGGTAATCCATGATCGCCTGAATGATCGGGTGCTGATCACGGAGCTTTTCCAAAACCTCGACATTTGTCGAATAGCCGCTCTTTGTCTTCTTCACAGGCGGCAAGCCGAGCTTTTCAAATAACAACTCGCCCAACTGCTTGGTGGAGTTGATGTTAATTTTTTCATCACAATAGCTGTCAATCAGCGCTTCACAATCCGAAATGCGCTTGGATAGCATCTGACCAAAGTCATGCAGTGCCTCACGATCCACACGCACGCCGTCAACCTCCATCTGCGCCAAAACATAGCACAGCGGAAATTCGATTTCGTAATAGAGCTTCTCAACATTTTGTTCTTTCAGCTTTTTTTGAAGTGGCTCATAAAGCGCTTCGACCGCTGCCGCAGAGGAGAACAGCGCACCCAACGGCGTTTCACTGCCGGGTGTAAAATGCATATATTGCATCGTAACCGTTGGCAAAGCGTAGTCACCGCGTGTTGCATCGAGCAAGTACGCCGCAACCGCCGTGTCAAAAACAAAGCCCTCCGCAGGAAGTCCCGTAGCAAGTAGTTCACGCATGATCGGCTTGGTATTGTGCGCAATTTTTCGCACAGAAGAAACCATCACATCGCACAACGCCTGATCATACGCATCTTGAAGCTGCTCCTTGGCGTAATAATACATCATATTTTCCGTCTCAGGGGCATAGATCACAAAGCCACTTTCATCTTGCGCAAACGCCACATGATCCTGCTTCTCATAGAGTTTCAGTAACTCCTGTGACCGTTTAAGATCCTGCACCGTTTCGCTGCAACACTCTCCCTCGAACACGGTTTCCTCCACTTGTTCCTCTTCAAATGCCGCTGAGCGCAAGCCGTAGCGGTCAATGAGCTTTTGAAACTCCAAGCGCACGAACAGGTCATACAGCTCCTTGCGCTTGGGTTCCTTGCGGAGATTGTCGCTCGGTGTAAATTCAATCGGCGCATCACTGCGAATGGTCGCAAGATCGTAGGACAGATAGGCATTTTCCTTGTCGTTGGTCAGCTTTTCAAACAGCTTCCCCTTCATATTCTGCGGTGTCAGATTTTCATAAACGCCGTCCAGCGTACCGTATTTTAATAGTAGATCGGTCGCTGTTTTCGGTCCGACACCTGCAACACCGGGAATATTGTCCGATGAATCGCCCATGAGCGCCTTCAAATCGATCAAGCGGATCGGTTCCATCTGATATTCGGCAAAAAACACCTCGGGCGTATAATTCTGCGTTACGGTCTGACCGCCCTGCGTGCGCACCAATTTGACCGTAACATGCGAATCCACCAATTGCAAGCTGTCACGATCGCCCGTCAAGATTACGCAATTCCAATCATTTTTGCCGCAAATTTTCGCCACTGTGCCAATGATATCGTCAGCCTCCCAGCCTTGGCATTCATAGATCGGAATGTTCATGGCAGAAAGCACCTGCTTCATCACAGGCATCTGCATCGCAAGCTCCTCGGGCATACCATGGCGTGTTGCTTTATAGCCGTCGTATTTCAAATGGCGGAAGGTCGGTCCGTGCAGATCGAAGGCAACACACACCGCATCGGGCTGTTCCTCATGCTCCACACGCTGCAAAATGTTCAAAAAACCGAAAATCGCATTGGTGAACAAGCCATCCCGTGTCGTCAGCGGTCGGATACCGTAAAATGCACGGTTGATGACACTGTTGCCGTCTAAAATCAGCAGCTTCATACTCTCTTCCACTTCGTTCCCTGCGGCGTGTCGATGATCTCGATGCCACGAGCCTTCAGCTCATCACGAATGCGGTCAGCCTCTGCCCAATTTTTCTCCTTCTTGGCAGCCGTACGGGCAGCGACCAAAGCATCGATCTCGGGATCGACCTCGTCCTTCGGCTGTGCATCACGGACCTTCTGCGCAGCTTCGATCAAATTCAGGCCCAAAACATAGTCAAAATCCTTGAGCGCAGCCAGCTTGGTTGCATCGTTGGTCTTTGCCTTCAGAACATCATAGATCGCCGTCACCGCCAAGGACGTGTTCAAATCACCGTTGAGTGCGGTTTCAAAACGCTGCTTGAGCGCCGCAAAGGCTTCCTGCTCGAGCTCGCTACCATCTTCCAGCGTTGCGATCTTGGCAATCAGTTTGTCGTAGGTGACTTTGGCATTGTCCAAATTCTCCCAAGAGAACACCAAATTGCGGCGATAGTGGCTCTGCAAGCAAAACAGGCGGTAAACCAAGGGATCATAGCCCTTTTCTTCCAAAAGGGAGACTGTCAAAAATTCACCCTTGGACTTCGACATCTTGCCGCCCTCGGTGTTCAGATGGTGCACGTGGAACCAATAGTTGCACCATTTGTGACCCAAAAATGCCTCAGACTGTGCAATTTCATTGGTGTGGTGCGGAAAAGCGTTGTCGATGCCGCCGCAATGGATATCCATATCCTCGCCCAAATGCTTGATCGAAATACAAGAGCACTCGATATGCCAGCCGGGATAGCCCACGCCCCACGGGGAATCCCACTTGAGTGCCTGGTCTTCAAACTTGGACTTTGTGAACCACAGCACAAAGTCGTTCTTGTTGCGCTTGTTCGAATCCTCCTCGACGCCTTCACGCACGCCGACCTCCAAATCCTCTTCCTTATGGTCGAAGAAAACATTGTATTTTTCCAACTTTGAGGTGTCAAAATAGACGTTTCCGCCTGCAAAATAGGCATATTCCTTCTGCAAAAGTGTTTCGACCATGTGAATATATTCATCGATGCAGTTGGTTGCAGGCTCAACCACATCAGGCGTTTTGATGTTCAGCTTGGCACAATCAGTAAAAAACGCATCGGTATAGAACTTTGCAATATCCATGACCGTCTTGTTCTCACGCTTGGCGCCCTTGAGCATCTTATCCTCGCCCGTGTCGGCATCTGATGCCAGATGGCCGACATCCGTAATGTTCATCACTCGCTTGACGTTGTAGCCGAGATAACGCAGCGCCTTCTCCAAAACGTCCTCCATGATATAGCTGCGCAGATTGCCGATATGCGCATAGTGATAGACCGTCGGTCCGCAGGTATACATCTTGACAATGTCAGGATGGTTCGGAACAAAGAGCTCCTTCTTGTGGCTTAACGAATTGTAAAGATACATTTATGCTTCCTCCATTTGTTCTTCCAATTTTTTAATTCTTTCATTCAAATAATCCAGCTCCGCTCGGATCGGGTCAGGCGTGTGGATATGGTCAAGCTTCTCGCCGTTGATCTTAACGACACGCCCAGGAACGCCGACCACGGTCGAATTGGGCGGCACTTCCTTCAAAACAACGGAATTTGCCGCAATACGGGCATTATCCCCGACCGTAAAGGGTCCTAAAATTTTCGCACCACAACCGACCATGACATTATTCCCCAAAGTCGGATGTCGTTTCCCCTTGTGTGCGCCCGTACCGCCGAGCGTTACGCCCTGATAGAGCAAACAATCGTCGCCAATCTCTGCCGTCGCACCGATGACAATGCCGGTGCCATGGTCAATGACCAAACGTCGTCCAATCTTTGCCGCAGGATGGATCTCCACGCCCGTTCTGCGACGAGCGATCTGCGAAACCCATCTGCCGATAAATTTCATCTTATGTGTATACAGCCAATGAGCAATTCGATAATAGATCTGCGCATGCAAGCCGTTGTAGAGCCAAAAAATTTCAAATTTGCTTCGAGAGGCAGGGTCATTGCGCTGATATGCCTCTATGGTTTCTTTTAACCGCATTCTCTCCCCTCCATTCATATTCCCAAAAATTCCGATTTATCGGTGAGTTTCGTATTTGCGCACGCCAAAGCCTTCTCCTTGAGGAGAAGGTGCCCCGAAGGGGCGGATGAGGTGGAAAAGTTTCGAATTTGCCGAAAATTATCATAATAACGTAACTTTTTTCTGCACACCTCATCAGTCAGCTGCGCTGCCAGCTTCTCCTCAAGGAGAAGCCTTAGCCTGTGCGAACCGAAAGTCAAATCGGAAGTTTGCGACTGCGCAATACAAAATGCCGCCTCCGGATTGCTCCAGAGGCGGCAAAATTAACCGCGGTTCCACTCTGATTTATAACTTCACTTTGGGTCTCCCCTGCACTCCCGGGCGCACTTTCACGCATGCTCCGCCGCAACCGCTTCCAGCCGATGACAGTTGCTCTCTGAGGCATTGCTCTTGCGTTACTCTTCCCATTCAACATGCTATTCGTTTCTATTATATTACCAAAACTCAACGTTTGTGTCAAGGGAAAATTACAGCCGTCTCGGCTTATCGCAGGTCGTTGACAATATTATAGCGATATGCTATATTATATATATCTCAAATTGGGATATTTATTGGAAAAGAGGAGAGAAAAATGCAACCATACGAAAACAGCACTCCGGCAACGTATATGCCGCAAAATATCGCACCGACACCACCTTCCCAGCAGTCAAAAACTCCATTAAGCCCTAAACTGCGTTTTTTCATATTCGCCCTTTTGGGTGCGCTTAGTGCCGCTATGATCGTGTTGGCGCTTATTTTGACCGGCGTTTTTACCACCTCGTCAAAATACGAGGGCAGCGGTTTTTCTTCACCGGAGCAAGCGGCGCTCGCTTTTGCTAACGCTATGCAAGATGGCAATGCCGAAAAAATGCTCTCGACTTTCGCCATCGAAACAGCCGCAGAAAGTTTTAAGTTTGAGGAATATTATTTGCACCAGGATTTTAACTGCGATGAAAGTTTATCCTCATGGGCAGCACTTCCGACGGACACCGATTTCGGCTATGACCTTGCCGTTCAGAGGCGTGCCGCAATCGTCGCACAATATGTTGTAGAACCGTTTTTTATGGCAAAGGAAGGCGCATTTGAAGATATAGAGTCTTACTATGAAAATTCCGACTATGTTCAGCTGAGAACGGAAGAAGAACGGAAGGAATTTTTCGAGGAATATCGCACTTTCGATGCCGAAAACTGCTTTTCGGACATACAAATTCTTGGCGCATATACCAACCCTGTTTTAGATAGCTATCCTGAAAAATATCGCGAAAGGCTCGACCAGCAGTTTGATGCTTTGGGAGCAGAAAGCTTCGCTGAGATGTATGTTGAATTTGCAATGGACGGCGAGGTCTATGTGATCGGTCTGACAACGGCATGCTTTGATGGACAATGGTATAATATGTTTACCTACAGAGACGGATACAGCTTTATTAACGAAAAGGAGGGCTAAAAAATGTTTTGTACGAAATGTGGTGCAAATGCCGCACCGGAAGCTGCCTTTTGCAATGTTTGCGGAACAAAACTAAACGAGTGGAATGCGATGCAAGCCCCCATTGCGCCGATCATGCCGAAAAAACAGCGCAAACACACGGGTCTTATCGGCTTTATCAGCGGTTTTTTGGTCATTGCACTGATTGCATCAACTCTTTTTCTGATCGTTTTCTCCGGCGATACACAAAGCTACGAAGAAGGATATTCCTCCCCCGAAGCTGCCGCAATGGCATATTTGGAAGGTCTTCGGGATGCTGATGTAGAAAAAATGTTATCCTCTTATTGCACGGAATCGCTTTGTGACGGTTATTATTTTACCGGATATCAGCACAGAAATAGAACGTATGCCAGACACCTTTTGGAAAACTGCGAAAAACTCGGTCAAATCGATTTGTATGCCCTTCGAACAAAGCAAATCCTGCAAACCTATTTGACGCTGACGCAGGAACCGCAGGATACCTTTGATGTGGATTTTGAACGGTACGGAATGGAAGCTTTCGCAGGTGTCCGAATGAGGCTTCGCTCCGATTTTACCCGTGCACCGGAGGAGCTTGAGGAGTACGCCGATATTTTACGAAATGAGCGCTGGTTGGATGAGCTTTCCGAAATGAAGATCGGAAGGGTTCGGAATTTGGAGGATTTTCTCGCCGTGAGCCGAAGCGAATACGCCGAGCTCTGTGAAAGTGTGTGTGAATGGGCAGGCTATGACAGTATTCAGACCGTCATTATCGAAGTGACGATCGAGGAACACGACCTTTATTTCGTCACGGACACAGCCTACATCGACGGAGCATGGTTTAATTGTGGTTCTATCGTCGCAGATATGTGTGATTTTGAGAATGAGGACGACAGCACTCGGGATTACTTTGTATTTAGAGAATAATGTAAAAACATAAAACGGCGTGCCGAGGCATCGGCACGCCGTTTTATTGTCGCCTCATGTTGTAGAGGTGCATCGTTGTTCATTGCAAACAATTTTTCGTTATTTTTTATCGACCAAGACCTTGCCGTTTTGGACAAAATATTCCACGCCGGAGTGGAGGGTGGTAACTGCAATGGCAGCAATGATGACCCAATTGAAAATTTCGATCAGTGTGCCACCGAACAGCCATACACACAAATTCGTACGCAGCGCCATCATCACGCACAAGCCCACCATCGTGACCACCGTCTTGACCTTGCCTGCCCAGCCTGCGGCGATGACATGACCCTTTGTGGAGGCGACCATTCTCAAACCGCTGATGGCAAATTCACGCACCAAAACGATCATCAGCGCCCACGCCGGGAACAGATCCCATTCGCAGAACACCGCCATTGCCGCAAGGACAAGGACTTTATCCGCCAAGGGATCCAAAAATTTACCCAAATCGGTGATCTGATTATACTTTCTTGCGATATGACCATCGACCAAATCCGTCAAGCTTGCAATTCCAAAAACAGCCAACGCCACATAGCGCATCAGATCATCCGTCTTGCTCAAGTACATGCAAACCATAAACAACGGGATCATAAAAATGCGTGCTAAGGTAAACTTTGTCGCAGTTGTCATAGCATTTCCTCCTCCACAAATCCGCACAGCTCGCCGTCGAGCACATCTGTGATGCGCACGGGAACAAAGCTGCCGATCTTGACAGTTGTTTCGGCGGTAAAGAGGACTCTGCCGTCGATCTCCGGTGAATCGGCATAGGTTCTGCCGAAATAGCTTTCATTTTCATCGTCATAGCCTTCGCAAAGGACTTCCATGACGGTATCCAAACGCTTGTCATTGTATTCGTCCATGATCCTCGACTGAAGCTCATTGACGATCTCCGCGCGGTGTTGGGCAATTTCGCTTTCGGGATAGGGCATCTTTGCCGCTGCCGTCCCCTCCTCGGGAGAAAAGGCAAATGCGCCGACACGCTCTAACTTCTGCTGCTTGAGCCATGTGCACAGCTCCTCAAATTCCGTCTCACCCTCGTAGGGCAGACCGCAAATAATACTCGTGCGGATGACGACCCCGGGTATTTTCTCACGCAGCTTTCCAAACAGCTCGTCAAGCTCCTGACGGTTGCCCCGACGATTCATCTTCCTGAGAATCAAATCATTGACATGCTGGATAGGGATATCCATATATTTCACGATCTTCGGCTCGGAGGCAATGACATCGATCAGCTCATCGGTCATCTCATCGGGATACAAATAATGCACACGGATCCAATGGAGCTTTTCAATCTTGCAAAGCTCCCTCAAAAGCTCAGGCAGCTTGCGTTCACCGTAAAGATCAATGCCGTAACGGCTCGTGTCCTGCGCAACGACGATCAATTCTTTTACCCCGTCTTCAGCCAGCATTCTCGCTTCATACAAGCAATCGTCGATCGTGCGGCTGCGGAATTTTCCTCGTAGCGAGGGGATCACGCAATATGAGCAGTGATTATCGCAGCCCTCAGCGACCTTGAGATAAGCATAATGCTGTGGCGTGGTCAAAACACGTCCGATCTCGTCGATGGGCGCATGAATATCATCAAATTCTCTGACGGTCTCATCGTTCAAAAGACGCTCGGCAACTTCAACAATGCGATGATAGCTACCGGTGCCCAAAACGCCGTCCACCTCGGGCATTTCCTGCAAAATTTCGTCCTGATAACGCTGCGAAAGGCAGCCCGTGACCAAAATTTTTCCGATCACGCCCTCAGCCTTGAGTTGTGCCATCGCCAAAATATTGTCGATCGCCTCGCTTTTGGCAGAATCAATGAAGCCGCAGGTGTTGATGATCACGATATCCGCACCGGAAACATCAGCTAACAGCTCATAGCCAGCTTCCTGCAACAAAAACAGCATTTGTTCGGCATTGACCTGATTTTTGGCACAGCCCAAAGAGATCATTCCAATTCGCTTGCCCATAGACCAACCTCTTTTCCAATTCGCAGGAAAACTCCCTGCATTTTATTCAAACTCCTCGTCGGGAGCATAGCGCTCCAACGCTTTCTTGATCTCGCTCCAACGGTGACCCCTGCGCAAAAGCGCATCAGTCGCACGCTTGCATTCCGCCCTATCAGGCGTTTTTCCACGAAAGCGCCGCTGCAAGAAGGCATCGATGGCATCATCCTGCTCGGGAAGGTTTGCAAGTGCATCGTCCCAAAGCGCCTTCGGCACACGTTTTTCATAAAGCATCTGACGAATGCGAGCCTCGCCGTAGCCCTTGGCAAGTCCGCTTCTAACCACGCTATCCGCAACCGAGCGGTCATCGAGCAGGTTTAGCTCCTCGAGCCAATCGACGGCTGATTGCGCATGCTCCTCCGTCTCGCCCTTAAACACAAGTCTGTGGTATAATTCACGCTTCGTCACAGCGGAGGCGGAAACGATGCGCACCGCACGCTCCTTGGCAGATGCCGCCTGTGCAGTTTCCTGCACGGATTGCATCGCCGCATCGGGAATCTCCATCCCCTCATACAAGCCCAACTCCGCAATCACTGACGGCAAGACCATCATCGTCTGACCATCAGCAAAGCGCAATCTCAGCTTTCCTTGAGGAGAACGTGTCGGCTCAATCGCCTCAATCTTCATCAAAATCGTCCGCAGAAACGTCTACCGCCTTGCTTGCAGGAGACGAGGCAGCCTTACGAGAATTTTGCAGCTCAGCAAGATGCTCACGCACCTTCGCCTCCAATTCAGCTGCCAGCTCAGGGCGCTCCTGAATGTATGTCTTGGCGTTATCTCTGCCCTGACCGATTCTCTCATCGCCGATGGAGAACCAGCTGCCGGACTTGTTGACAAGCTCCAAGCTCACAGCGATATCCAAAAGCTCGCCGTACTTGGAAATGCCCTCGCCGTACATAATATCGAACATCGCCTCACGGAACGGAGGCGCAACCTTATTCTTAATTACTTTAACACGCGTGCGATTGCCGATGATGTTGCTTCCATCCTTGATCGCCTCGACCTTGCGCACGTCTAAACGAACAGAGGAATAGAACTTGAGCGCATTGCCGCCGGTGGTCGTCTCGGGGTTGCCGTACATAACACCGATCTTCATACGAAGCTGATTGATGAAAATGACGATGCAGTTGGTTTTAGCCACCGTACCTGCGAGCTTACGCAGTGCCTGCGACATGAGTCTTGCCTGCAAGCCGACAAAGGCATCGCCCATCTCACCCTCGATTTCCGCACGGGGTGTCAGTGCCGCAACGGAGTCCACAACGACAACGTCCAACGCACCCGAGCGCACCAATGCCTCGGTGATATCCAAAGCCTGCTCGCCGGTATCGGGCTGCGAAACCAGCATGGAATCGATATCCACGCCGATCGCTGCAGCATAGGTCGGGTCAAGCGCGTGCTCTGCATCAACGAATGCGACCTCGCCGCCACGCTTCTGCGCCTCAGCCACAACGTGCAAGGCAAGCGTAGTCTTACCCGAAGATTCCGGACCATAAATTTCAATGATTCTGCCACGGGGCAGACCGCCGATGCCCAAAGCGGCATCTAATGCCAACGATCCCGTCGGGATCGCATCTATCTGCATTTCAGGACGGTCACCCAAACGCATGACAGCGCCCTTACCAAAATTCTTCTCAATCTGATGCAGCGCCGTGGATAAAGCCTTCTTCTTATCCTCTGCCGGTGCCGGTGCTTCATATGCGGTTTTGCTCTTAGCCATAATCAAACTTCCTCTCTCTTTCGGGCAAGGATCGCCCGAATAATATCAGCTGTGTCTCTTCTTTGCTCCAAAATTTCAAAGCCGCTGTGCTCTAACATCTCGCACACTGCGCTTTCCTGTCCCCTGCCGATCTCGAAGCAGAAATAACCGTTCGGATGCAGGGCGCAGGTATAATTCTCAATGATCGCGCGGTAAAAATCCAAACCGTCTTCTCCGCCGTCAAGCGCCATATGCGGCTCAAAATCACGCACCGACGGGTCTAAGTCCCGCATCTCGGCGCTGGTGACATAGGGCGGATTGGAGACGATCATATCAAATTTTCCGATAAACTCCTGCGCAGGCTTCATCGCATCGAGTGGAATACAGCTCACACGGGCGTTGAGCTTCTGCTCCTGCACATTGCGCCTTGCCACACGCAAGGCAGCCGGTGACAGATCTGCCAACGTCACTCTTGCATCCTTCACACGCTTAGCGATTGCCAAGCCGATGCAGCCGCTGCCGGTGCACAAATCCAAAATTCTCGGATTTTGGTTCAAAAACAGCGCTTTCTTGATCGCAAGCTCTGTCACGACCATCGTATCATCACGAGGGATCAGAACATCGGGCGTTACGCTCAAGGTCATATCATAAAAATCCCATTGCCCCAAAATATAGGGCATCGGTTCGCCTGTCAAATAACGGCGTACAAACGATTCCGTCAGCTCAATAACCTCCTGGGATGCGTACAGATCACGCTGCGAGATCATCTGTTCCGCTGTTTTTCCGGAGGCAGCACATACCAGCTCTCTTGCCACGTTGGAGGCGCGCTCCCCTTCCATCGGAAGCAATGCACGTCTTGCATCGAGGTAGAGGTCTGCGTACTTCTTTACCATTTGTCTGCCCCTTCCTCCTCGGGAATGACGAGGCGCAAGGCTTCAATGCCGACCTCGATCATCTGATCGTCGGGCTCATTGGTGGTGATATACTGAAGCCACATGCCGGGCGCAGAAAGTGCCTTTGTGAGCCAATTGTCAAATCTTCCGACAATGCGGTTGAGCTCATACGCCATGCCGACCACGATGGGCAGCAGGATCAGCTTCATCACAATGCGCACGAGCGCATCTAAAATCGCAGAGTCAAAATCGGGCGTGATGGGCTTGAGCAAAATCGATGCCACGGAGAACACCAAAATCGACAAAAACAGCACCACAAACAAAAAGCTTGTACCGCAGCGAGGATGCAAACGGGTCTGCTTGCGCACATTTTCGACCGTAAGTGGCAGCTTCGCCTCATAACAGCGGATGGTCTTATGCTCCGCACCGTGGTAAGCAAACACACGGCGCATATCCTTCATCTTCGCCGCAAAGAACATATATGCCACCAAAAGCACAATGCGCACCAAGCCCTCAACGAGATACAAGGCGATCTCATGATGAATCCAATTGCCCAGCACAGAACCGATGATCGACGGAAGCACGATGAACAAGCCCACCGACATCAAAATGCCGAACACGACCGCGATGGTCACGAGCACGCCCTGTGCCTTTTCCGAAGAAAGCTTTTTCTCTAGCCACGCATCGACCTTCGACTGTTTTTCCACAGGTGTATCATCGTCTTCTTCATCCATGAAGAAATTTGCCGAATACATCAGCGCCGAAACGCCGACCTTCATCGAGGTGCAGAAGTTAAACACACCACGGATGAAGGGAATTTTTTTCAAAGAAAAGCCCTTTTTCGGCGTTTTTCGAGGCTCGATTTTGGTGTGAATGCCGTCCTTGGCACGCACGACCGTTGCCGATTTGTCGGGTCCGAGCATCATGATGCCCTCGATCAGAGCCTGACCGCCGATCATGGTCTTAAATTTTTCGTTGCAACATTTTTTCTCTGCCATAACGTTCCTTTCTAACCGACAGGCAGGCGAATGGTGACCAAGGTACCGCCGCCTTCGGCATTTTGAAGCTCCAATGAGCCGTTATGCATGGTAACGATCTCCTCGCACACCGCCAAGCCGATGCCGCTGCCACGAGCCTTGGAGGAGCCTTTATAAAATCTCTTTTTCACAAGCGGAAGCTCATCTTCGGGAATACCGCAGCCGAAATCACGGATCCGAACCACGACCTCCTCGCCCTCCAAGCACATTTCGGCGGTAATTTTTCCGCCCTCGCCGCCATGCTTGGCGGCATTGTCCAGGAGGTTCAAAAATACTTGGCGCATACGAGAGGTATCGCACGGAATTTCGGGAATATCGTCGAAATTCTCCAAATATTCCAACTCAATATTCTCCTGCTCGAGGCGTGAGCCATACATGAAAACCGTATCCTCAAACTCCGAGCGGATATCGCTCTGCGCAACGTTTAGCTTAAATCTGCCGTCCTGCATTCTTGAAAATTCCAGCAGCTCCTCGACCATGCCCGTCAATCTGCGAGCCTCACGGACAATGATGTTAAGTCCACGCTTTGCCTCCGCCGAATCGACACTGCCGCCAACGGAAAGCAATGTTTCACTCCAGCCGCTGATCGCAGTCAGAGGCGTTCTGAGCTCATGGGAAACAGAAGACATAAATTCCGACTGCATCTTTTCCGACTGACTGATCTTGTTCGACATATCGTTGATCGTGTCTGCCAGCTCGCCAATTTCATCGTCAAACTTACGCTGGATCTGCACACCGTAGCCGCCTGCCGCAATTCGCTTTGCCGTGTCGGTGATCTCCGTGACGGGAACCAGGATGGATTTGACATAGTAACGTCCACTAACATAGACGATCAGCATCAAAACAATGCCGACGACCGCCACGGTCAGGCTGAAGAAGATGATCTGACGGTCTACCTTGCTCAAGCTCGTGACATAGCGCAAAACGCCGATCACTTCACCATTGGAGTAGATCAAAGGACTGGAAACCGCCATGATACGCTCACCCGTGGCAGGATTTTCACCCGTAAAGGTGCTGATTTTTTGCGTTTCGATCGCCTCGGTGATATCGCTTGTCACCGCAACAGAGGATGCAAGCTGCGTATAAGACGAGGCAACGATCCTGTGGTTCGTATCCACAAATTGCAGCTCCATGACATCCTTGGAGTCAAAGGTCTGCGCAAATTTGGCACAGGAGCGATAATACTCATTATAGCTCTGACCTATGTAAGTTTCAAAAAACTGCGTACTGGTCTTCGCCTTAGAGACCATGCCTGCCTTCATATTGGAGTAATAATACGCTGCGACCGTCACAGAGATCGCCGTTACGCACAAAAGCACCAGCGCAAGAACGATGCTAAGCGTGTTGCGAAGCCAACGTCTTTGCAGACCTTTATTCTTTTTCACCGCTCTCACTCCCTCCTCGGTGCTTTCATTTTGAATCAGATGCCCCACTTATAACCGAAGCCCCAAACCGTGGTGATATAGGTCGGGTTTGCGGTATTGTCCTCGATTTTAATGCGCAATCTGCGGATATTGACATCGACGATTTTCAATTCGCCATTGTAATCTCTGCCCCAAACCGTGGTCAGAATGTCCTCACGGGAAAGCGCACGTCCCGGGTTTTGCATGAACAGCTGAATGATGGCATACTCCACCTGTGTCAGCTTGATGCGTCTGCCGTCCTTTTCCAGGGTACGGTTGCGAATGTTGAGCGTGAACGGCTCATGCACGATGATCTCCGGATCGGATTCCACACCGCCCACCCGTCGGTAAAGTGCATCGATTCTCGCTGTCAGCTCCGCCGGGGAGAAGGGCTTGGTCACATAATCATCGGCGCCTGTCATAAGTCCCGTGACCTTATCCATCTCCTGCGTTCTTGCCGTGAGCATGATGATGCCGATGGACTTATTGCTCGCACGGATATTGCGGCAAACCTCAAAGCCGTCGATATCGGGCAGCATGATGTCCAAAATCGCCACGCCGATATCCGGATGCTCCTGAAGCTTCTCCAAAGCCTCCATGCCGCAGCCTGCTTCAATGGTCTCATAGCCCGCTCTTTTCAGGTTGATCACCACAAAACTGCGGATACTGACTTCATCCTCTAAAATCAATACTTTTTTCATCTATCGTTCCTCCGTAAAGGTTAAGTTTCTCCGGTATTCCAGTCAATGCGGATGAAATGGAACATCGCCCGCACCGCCGCTTCATCTATGCTGTAAAGCCTTGCCGCCTCGCCAAGAGCGCAGGAATAGCTGAACTCGCCCTTTTTCACAAGCTGGATCCATTCCTCTTCCTCCACGGTGCGTGCAGCACTCTTGTCCAAAACAGAAATAATACTGAAAATCGTCCTTCCGCTCTGCGCATCGACAAATCGATAGCCTCTGTTGCTTCCAAAGGCGGTAAAGCTCGTCACTGCGACATTGTCTTTCCACGCTTCGGGGATCGTCAGATACCAGCCGTCGGAGTAGTTATGGTAGGTCAGGCTCTTGACTCGCTCGGTGCCGTCGAGCTGCAAATTATACCAGCGGATCAGGGATTGATTGTTCGAGCTTTCATCCTCTGCGATCGAAGGCATCGGAAGCAGACGAGGCAGCTCGATCAAGCCGTCACTGTCGATATCGCAGCTGTAAACGTAATATTCACGCACGGTTTTGACGCCCGTATCGGGTTCACCCGTCAGCGAAAGATTCGCAAAGCTGCCGCCTCTGAGCCCGAAAATATCGGTCACGATTTTCTCCTCATCATAGGTCGAGGCAACAAAAACCGCAGGAACTCCCTCGCACATTCTTCCGGTAATGATACGCTTGACAGCGGAAACCGGCGCAGACAGGCTCGCCTCAAGCTCGCGGATCGGCTGACCGTTGCCCCAGTGATAATAGACCGCAATTCCGTTGGCAGCATCGCCATCCTGGTTCAAAAGCAGGACATCATGCAAGCCGTCCAAATTGAGATCCGACGTAATAAATTCATGATACGACGTGTTGATCAGCTCCACAAGCTCGCCGTTTTGCAGCGTCAAAACGCTCAAGACCTGCGTCACGCTGTCGCTGATCCTTCTGCCGACAACGATCTCGTTGCCCTTCTTGTCATCGAACTGCACATATTGCACCTGATCGAAGGCATTGCCAACGCCGTCGATCTTGGCAAGCAGGCTGTACGAGCCTCCCTGCATATCGAATACGCACAAACGCAAGGGCTTTTCACCCTCGGTTTTTAAGTACACGATCGCCTCGTCATCGCTGTCGCCGTCCACGTCCGCCATCTGCACCGCCTGCTGATTCTCGCCGCTGACAGGTGCGCTGTAGGCAGCGTTGTCGCTCATGGCATTTTCAATGGCGGTTTGCAGATGATAAAAGCTTGCCGATTGCTTCGGCACGGCGTAAAGATTCTCCGCCGGATCCAAAAAGCACCCACCAAGCGACAAGCATATCGCCGCAAGGAGCAGGACACAAACAAATCGTCTCATCTTTACGCCTCCTTTCCTAAATACATATTATATCATAGTTTGTTACAAATGTGTAGAGCATTTGTTAATAAAATTGCAAAATTATTTCACGTCCCACTCCAAATTCCGATTTATCGGTGAGTTTTGTTTTTCAAATTGTAGGGGCGGACGACTCTGTCCGCCCACACGAAGTGCCTGCACGGGCGCACAGATGCCGCCGCAGCGGTATGCATGCGAGCAACCGAG
>SVKY01000082.1 GCA_015068235.1 Oscillospiraceae bacterium | reverse complement strand
TTTCTAAAAATAACGAAACATTTTACTGCAGGCGCGTCAAGGATGCACCCCAAGAGTACTTCTTCGCTTCGCTCAGGGCGCCGCACGCTACGGCGTGATACTAAACTCCCCGACAAATCGGAATTTGACGATCAATATTTATTCGCTGTCGGCTGCCATGCACAGCTTTCGCAACAGCCGCACCGTCATCTCCCAAACCGATACTTTTTCGATTTTTGACGGTGCCAGAATCGGAATTTCCGCCAAAACCCGTGTGTCCGTTTCGATCTTCAGCGTGCCGAGCTGTTGACCGGCTGCAACAGGTGCGGTGATCTCTTTGCAAAGCTCCACTGTCTTTTTTACCTGTGCCTGCTCTCCCTTTTCGATCAGAATCGGCGCACTTTGCTGCAAAACAGGTGTCAACGATGCTTGCTCCCCAAGGCGAACCTTCACTGTCGGCAACGCTTCGTCTGCCTGCGCATTGACGAGAGCATAGTTTGCAAAGCCGTAATCCAAAAGCGCCTTTGCCGATTGAAAACGGTCTGTCGAGCTTTTGCAATTCAAAACCACGGCAATCAATTCGATCCCATCACGCTTTGCCGAAGCGGACAGGCAGTGCCCGGCGGTGGAGGTATAGCCTGTTTTCAAGCCCGTTGTGCCGTCATAGAAGCGCACGAGCTTATTGGTGTTGGACAGCCCGAATTTGCCGTCACGCACCGTATCCATCCAAATGGTCGTATAATCCTTGATTTTTTCATGCGCCAAAAGCGCTCTGGACATGATCGCAATGTCATGCGCACTGGTCAGATGCTCCTTGGCGTTTTCCTCGTCATCCAAGCCAGTGCAATTGACAAAATTCGTATCCACACAGCCCAATTCCTCTGCACGTTGGTTCATCATCTGCACAAAGCTCTCCTCGCTGCCTGCAACATGCTCCGCCAAGGCGGTGGCGCAGTCGTTTGCGGAGCTGACGACCACACTTTTGAGCATTTCGTCCATGCTCATGTGTTCTCCAACCTCCAAATAGACCTGACTTCCACCCTTGGCAGCGGCAGTTTCTGAGGCAATCACTGTGTCCTCCCATGAAATCCGACCCGATTCAAGCGCCTCCATGACCAAAAGCAGGGTCATGACCTTGGTCACAGAGGCAGGTGCCAGCCGTGCATGAGAATTCTTCTCAAATAAGACCGTTCCCGTTGCAAGATCCATCAAAATTGCCGATGGTGCTTCCACCTCGACCGCTTTTGCGCTCGGAATCATGCTTATGCACAACACCAGCCCCAAAATGATCGCAAAAATCCGTTTGCACATATAAAAATCCCTCCGCTTCATTCGCAATACAAGCGTATGAAGGAAGGGACGAGATTATGACGCAATATAATTTTGTGCACAAGCGGCAAGCACCGCTTCATTTTCCGCCGAGCCTGCATCGACGATCAGCGGCTTTTGGAAATCCAGGGTGCACATTTCCATGAAGCTTGTTGCATTAACGCAGTGTTCGCCATCGTTGACAAGCACGGAAAAGGGCTGCACCGTGGCGATCGACACAAAATCCTTGATGTCGAGCACCGAGGCAAATCGAACGATCATAAAAAACCTCCGAAAAAGAGCTGTACTTTTTGCATAAAACTTGGTACAATATTTGAAGATTGCACATGATAGCATTATATGGAAAAGTGCACAAAAATGCAATTCGTTTTTTGTTCAATATTTCAATATGTTCTTAGAGAATTTTTGGAGATAATTATGAAATTTCAATGTTTTACGCTCGGTTGCAAGGTCAATCAATACGAAACGCAGGCGATGGAGCAGCAGCTTTTGTCGATGGGGCACGAGATATCGGACGATTTTGACCTCTGCATCATCAACACCTGCACCGTTACGGCGGTTGCCGACCGAAAAAACCGCACGCTGATCCGCCATTTAAGACGGGAGCATCCCGATGCGATCATCGGCGTTTGCGGCTGCTATGCCCAGATCAGCACAGAGGAGGTCAGCTCACTCGGTGTCGATGTGATCTCTGGCAGTGGCGGTCGGGAAGAATTTGTGCAAATGCTTCTCAAGGCGCAGAGAGGCCGTCAGCTTGTGCAGGTGGATGAGGCACTCAAGCGGCGAGTGTTCGAGGTCTTGCCTGCAGGCGGTCTGACCGAACGCACCCGAGCCATGCTCAAGGTGCAAGACGGATGCAGCAATTTCTGCTCCTACTGCATCATTCCCTATGCGCGCGGTCCCGTACGCTCGGCGCCGCTTTCCCAAGTTGTGGAGGACACCAAGCGACTTGCATCGCAGGGCTATCTTGAGATCGTCGTGACGGGTATCGAGATCGCCTCCTGGGGCTGGGATCTGAAGGACGGCAGCCGATTTGCCGATCTTTGCGAGGCGATCTGTCAGGCGGCAGGAAGCGTGCGTATCCGTTTGGGCTCACTGGAGCCCCGTGTGATCGATGAGGATTTCTGCGAGCGGATGAAAAAATATCCCAATTTTTGTCCCCAATTCCACCTCAGCCTGCAAAGCGGCAGCGACACGGTCTTAAAGCGTATGCGCAGAAAATATGACTCTGCAAGATATTTTGAAAGCGTGTGCCTGCTGAAAAAGCATTTTCCCGATTGCGCCATCACGACCGATTTGATCGTCGGCTTCCCCGGCGAGACGGAGCAGGAGCTGGAGGAATCCCTGGCTTTTGCGGAAAAATGCGGCTTTGCCGCCATGCACATTTTCCCCTATTCCCGTCGCAGCGGCACCCCGGCAGCAGCAATGCCCGATCAAATTCAAAAATCCGTCAAATCCGAGCGTGCAGCAAGGGCAGGCGCGCTTGCCAAAAAGCTTCGTGAGGGCTTTGATTCCCGATTGATCGGAACGGAGCAAGAGGTTCTTTTCGAACAGATCGAGCAGGGATTTTTCACGGGTCATGCCAAAAACGGCGTCAAGGTCTACGCCAAGGGCGAAGCACTTTACAATCAGGTACGCTGTGTTAAAATCACCGAGCTGAAAGACGATGGCATTGTTGGAAATATCGTATAAATAAAGATTGATGTTTCTTGTCGTTTATGATATACTAACTAAGATTCATGAAAATGAGAGGTAGCGCACATGGCAATTTCAGTCAAAAGCGAAATTCAACCGCTGAAAAAGGTTCTTTTGCACCGTCCGGGTAGCGAGCTTGAGCAGCTTGTGCCCAATTCTATGGAGCGGCTGCTGTTTGATGATATTCCCTATCTGAAGGGTGCGCAGGCAGAGCATGATGCTTTTGCCGAGCTTCTGCGGCAAAACGGTGTTGAGGTCGTCTACCTTGCCGATCTGACGGCGCAGACATTGGAGCAGAGCGAGGAGCTGCGCAAGCAGTTTGTGCATGATTTTTTGGTGCGCAGCAATGTTACCGCTGAGGAATATGTACGTGCTTTGACGGAGCTTTTGTTGGCGCTTGATACCAAAGAGCTGGTATTGAAGACCATGACAGGCGTGCGCTACGAGGAGCTTCCGTGCACAAGCCGTTCGTCATTGGTGGCGATCCGTTCGGATAAGCGCCATTTCGTCCTTGACCCCATTCCGAATCTCTATTTCACCCGGGACCCCTTCGCTGCCATCGGCGGCGGTGTCTCGCTTCACCGTATGTTCTCCGTTACTCGTAACCGTGAGACGATCTATTCCGATTACGTTTTGCATCACCATCCGGATTACGCAGGACGTGTGCCGTTTTATTACACGCCATCCGAGCCGTTTTCCTTGGAGGGCGGCGATATTCTGAATCTCAGCGCCGATACCATTGCTGTCGGCATTTCTCAGCGCACCATGCCCGAGGCGGTAGAACGCTTGGCAAAGAATATTTTCAAAGATGAGAGTCGTAAAATTCAGCGTGTTTTGGCGGTCGATATCCCTGCAAGACGTGCGTTCATGCATCTGGACACCGTCTTGACACAGGCAGATCGGGATAAATTTGTTGTGCATCCGTCGATCTTGGAGCAGATTGACCTGTTCGAGCTGTCCGCCGGCGCAGGCGGCAGACTGAACATTCGCCGTTTAGAGCAGAGCCTGGACCGGGCACTTGCAGAGGCTGTCGGCGTAGATCAGGTCCGTCTGCTTTGCTGCGGCGGTGATGACCGTATCGCCTCACAGCGTGAGCAGTGGAACGACGGCTCGAACACCCTTTGCCTGCGCCCGGGTACCGTCATCGCCTACGACCGTAACTATGTGACCAACCGGCTTTTGGAGGATGCAGGCATCGAAGTGCTGAAGATCCCCAGCGGCGAGCTTTCCCGCGGTCGCGGCGGTCCTCGCTGCATGAGTATGCCGCTGCGCAGAGAGGGCTGAGATGTTCTCCGTTACGCTGATCACTGTCGGCAAGCTCAAGGAGAAATTTTACCTTGCCGCTGCCGAGGAATATGCAAAGCGCTTGGGAGCCTATTGCAAATTCAAGCTCATTGAGCTGCCCGAGGTGCGTCTGCCTGACGACCCACACTCGACAGAAATCGCCGCAGGGCTTCATAAGGAAGCCGAAACAATCGAGGCAAATGTGCCGAAAAATGCGTGGTTTTGTGTTTTGACGCCCGAGGGAAAAGAGCTGTCAAGCGAGCAGCTTGCCGAGAAATTCAGGCAGGTCAAAAATTCGGGGAAAAGCGCAGCCTGCTTTTTGATCGGTTCCTCCTTCGGCATCGATGCACGCATCAAAAAAATGGCGGATTTTCGGCTTTCCTTTGGGCCGATGACATTTCCGCACCATCTGATGCGAGTGATGGCGCTGGAACAAATATACCGTGCCGAAACCATTCAAGCCGGCACGAAATACCATAAATAACAAAGACACGCCACCGTGTCTTTGTTATTTTTTATACTATAATTTGATAAGAAGTATGGATCAATCAACAAACGGGTGAAGCCGATCGGCTTCACCCGTTTGATTGATTAGGTTGCGATATTATTTTTCAGTGTTTTGCGTGATTGTCTTATTTTGCCTCCATATAGGCTGCAACTGCATCACCGTAGGTGAGCA